>DAIOXA010000200.1:793-3783 GCA_036758185.1 Bacillota bacterium | reverse complement strand
GAGATTTCATCCTTGCCTTCAAGCCTCATATCGAGGCAGGGGAAGACATCATCTACATCGGAATCTCCTCGGAGTTCTCAGCCACCGTCAACAATGCCCGACTGGCAGCCCAGGAGTTCCCTCCAGGACGAATCGAAATTGTCGACTCCCGCAATCTTTCGGCGGGCATCGGACTTCTGGTCATGAGAGCAGTAGACTTTGCGGCAGAGGGCATGAGCATCGGCGATATCGCAGAGGGTGTCCGGGAACTGGTCCCCAAAGTCGAAACGGAGTTCATCATCGACACCTTGGATTACCTGCACAAGGGTGGCCGTTGTTCAGGACTTACCCGTTTTGTGGGCACCATGCTCAAGATTCGGCCATCCATCAAGGTGGTGGACGGCAGGATGATGCCGGCCCAAAAAATTCGAGGCACCCGCAAAAAAGCCCTTTCCAGCCTGCTCAACACCGCCCTATCCCAGAAGAAACAAATTTCCCCAGAGCGTATTTTCGTCACCCACTCCATCAGTGACGATGCCCCCTTCCTGAGAGACGAACTGATAAAACATACCGACGCCCAGGAAGTGCTGATTACCCAGGCGGGTTGTGTAATTTCCAGCCACTGCGGTCGCAATACTATCGGTATATTATTCATAAAGAAGTAGAGAGCCCCGGCTCTCTATTTCTTTGCTTTGCTTTCATCGCCACCAATGCCAGAAAACTTGACAAGGGCGGGAAATAAGCATACTATATATGAAAATATCAATGCAATGACGGAGAAAAGTAACGGAAAAGCCCCATTTCAGAGAAGCTAGGCCAAGACTGCAAGCCAAGCCATGGAAGTTTTCCGTGAAGTTCCCTTCTGAGCAGGTTCGCTGAAAATAAAGTAGGCCAACCCGCTAACCCGGCGTTAATGGGATAGTACACTGCTATTGTGTACATAGCAAGAGCGCATTTGTTGGGATGCTATCCCGGGAATGCGAAATTGGGTGGTACCGCGGTCAGGCCTTCCGTCCCATTAATGGGGCAGGATGGCCTGTTTTATAGTTTAAGCGGCCGCAGGAGGGATGAAATGCATATGAATACTGAACCCAACATAGCCAAGCACCGGCAGGGAGGAATGACCAGGACAAAAACAGCGCGACGCTTCGGGCTGGTTGGGCATCCCCTGGGACACAGCCTTTCCCCCCTGATCCACCAAAGAATAATGGATACCATGGGCATTGCCGGGGAATATCAACTCTATGATATTGCTCCCCACTCTTTGGCCAAAGAGTTACCCCCTTTGCTCCATGAGCTGGATGGATTTAACTGCACCATCCCCTTTAAGCAGGCGATCATGCCTTTCTTAAGTAAGTTGGCACCCTCGGCAAGTCTGTATGGCGCTGTAAACACCGTTTTTAACAGGGAGGGACATAACACCGACGGCCAGGGCTTTGCCGCCTGCAATGTAGAGATGTCCGGCCGCTCGGTATGCATAACGGGAGCAGGCGGCGTTTCGCGGGTGTTGGCCATAGAAGCAGCCCGGGCAGGTGCAACCAGTATCGTAATAGATGCCAGGAATACTGAACAGGGCAACGCCCTGGTTAGAGATGTAAGGGCAACGGGGTATGATGCCATCCGGGTAGCTGACGCAGCGAAGCAAGAGGACTGCTTCTGCCAGGTCCTCCTCAACGGCACACCGGTGGGCATGTGGCCCAACACCAGGCCCAGGTCGTCTTTGATACCATATACAATCCCACCGCCACCCGGATGATTCTCAAGGCCAAATCCCAGGGCATCCCGGCGGGGGGCGGACTACAGATGCTCTTTGAACAGGCTTTGGCCAGCCAACGCATCTGGAACCCCGACGTAGATTTTCACCGTGCCCCAAGGGAGCTTGCCACCATCCTTCCGGGACTTGCCCTCAAGGTACTGCAGAATAGCCCAATAAAACTTCTGCTCACCGGCTTTATGGGCAGCGGCAAAACCCATATTGGGCGGCGCCTGGCAAATAGTATGTCAGGATACTTGCCCTTTGTGGATTTAGATGAAATTGTTGAACAGCGGGCAGGCAAGAGCATCCCGGATATTATTTCTTCTCAGGGGGAAGCCTCTTTCCGTGGGCTGGAGCGACAATGTCTTTTGGAACTAGTCCATGCGCCCGGCTCGGCCATCATTGCAACGGGAGGTGGAGCCTTGGTTCAGCCGGGGGCTGCCGAGGTAGTTCACGCCGCCGCTGCTCTGGTGATCTATTTGGACGTGACCTTAGGAGCTGCCATGAGTCGCGTTGGCCCCAATGGGGGGCGGCCACTGCTAAACAGTGCCAATGCACTGGGGCTGTATGAAGCACGCTTGCCACTATACCAAGCCATAGCCGATTATACTGTCCAGGCAGACGGACATCCTGACCAAGTAGTCAGCAGCATAAAAAAGGCCTTTGCTTGGGATGCCTAAATGAGAAAGAGGGGTTTTACATGATCATCATAGTGAAAAGTGGTACGCCCCGTACGCGGATAGACCAAATCTGCCAACACCTTGAAACTTTGGGGGTGACACCCAGTCCTATTTTCGGGGAAGGGGTAACGATAATCGGCCTGGTGGGCGACACTTCTGCCATCGAACTGGACAATCTGGAGCTGCTGGATGGCGTCCAGCGGGTCACCCGGGTGCAGGAGCCTTTTAAGCTGGCCAACCGTGTATTTCACCCCCAGGACACGCAAGTACAAGTGGGGGATACGCTAATCGGTGGTGAGCAAATTGTCATTGCTGCCGGCCCCTGTTCAGTGGAGTCGCAAGCACAGATGACTGAAATCAGCCAGGCAGTAAGTGCCTCGGGGGCACAGCTCTTGCGGGGTGGGGCCTTTAAACCCCGCACCTCCCCCTATGCCTTCCAAGGGTTAAAGGTAGAAGGCTTGATGTACATGGAAAAGGCAGCTGGCCAAGCTGGCTTAGCTACTGTATCGGAGATTACCAACCCCTCACAAATAGAATTGTTTATGGAATATGTCGACATTCTTCAGGTAGGCGCC
>DAIOXA010000200.1:0-783 GCA_036758185.1 Bacillota bacterium | reverse complement strand
ACATGCAAAATTTTGAGCTCTTAAAGGAATTGGGGCGTACCCATAAGCCTGTGCTGCTCAAGCGGGGCTTTTCCAACACCCTGCAAGAGCTATTGATGTCGGCAGAGTATATCATGAGCGGCGGGAACCACCAAGTCATCCTATGCGAGCGGGGCATCCGCACCTTTGAAACGGCGACCCGTAATACCCTGGATGTCAGCGCCATCCCCATGCTCAAGCGGCTATCACATTTGCCGGTGTTTGTTGATCCCAGTCATGCCAGCGGGGTAGCTTGGTTGGTGGCACCATTGGCCTTGGCCGCAGTAGCCGCCGGCGCCGATGGATTGATAATCGAGGTGCATAACGACCCCCAGCATGCCTTATCCGATGGACAACAGTCCCTCACCCCCCAGCAATTTGACGCGCTAATGCCCAAGTTGCGCCGAGTCGCCGCAGCGGTGGGGCGTAGCATATAAGGAGGTAAGGGCTTGCACACCATCATGGTAAAGACCTCCCGGGGACAATATCCAATTTACATTGGTCAAGGTCTACTGAAAGGTATCGGGGATACCGCTGGCGAGGCATGGTCGGGAATAAGGGCAATGATTGTCAGCGACAGCAACGTGGCCCCGCTGTACCTGGACACTTGCCGGACTTCCCTTTTAGCCAAGGGCTTTGAGGTAAGCACTGCGGTGGTAGGCGCCGGGGAATCCAGCAAGAGTCCGTCGGTGTTGGCGCAACTCTACCAATCCTTTTACTCAGCAGGGCTGACCCGCACAGATGGAGTCATCGCCTTGGGCGGCG
>DAIOXA010000199.1:318-3791 GCA_036758185.1 Bacillota bacterium | reverse complement strand
CTGGTCTTTGGCAAATTGGCTGGGGTTCCAGTACTGGCCATGCAGGGCAGATTCCACTATTATGAAGGCTTGAGTCCGCGCCAAATTGCCTTTCCCCTATGGGTCATGGCTATTCTAGGGGCGGAAATCCTGGTGGTGACCAATGCTGCCGGGGGCATCAATCCACATTTCCGGGTGGGGAACCTGATGCTAATTGTCGATCATATTAACTTTACCGGGAGTAATCCCCTTATTGGTCCCAATCCCGATAGGTTTGGCCCCCGCTTTCCAGATATGTCCCGGGCCTATACTCCGGAACTCCAGGATATTGCCCGGGAAACAGCTGCCCAATTGGGTATTCCCCTTCAACAGGGAGTGTACTTGGCGGTGTCGGGTCCCAGCTTTGAGACCCCAGCAGAGATAAAGAGTTTCCGCCGCTTGGGCGCCGATGCCGTTGGCATGTCCACCGTCCCCGAAGTAATCGTCGCTTGCCATGCCGGCCTAAAGGTGCTGGGTATTTCCTGCATTACCAATATGGCTGCGGGCATGGGGGCAGATAAGTTGAATCATATTGAAGTCCTTGAGGTGACCAAAGGTGTAGAGGTCAGATTTAAGACCCTAGTCGCCGAGTTGGTCGCTAGAATAGGGAAGGAGCGTCGTCATGGAACTGACTGAAAGGATCAATGAGGCAGTAGGTTTTATCCGGGGGATGTCTGACTTTTCCCCGGAAATTGCCCTAGTATTGGGATCAGGTCTAGGCGACCTTGCTGATGATATCCAGGATGCCAAGATCATCGAATTTGCCACCATTCCCCATTTCCCTGTCTCCACCGTCTCGGGACACGCCGGACGTCTGGTTCTAGGCACATTGGAGGGTAAGAATGTGGCAGCCATGCAGGGTCGCTTTCATTATTATGAGGGCTATACCATGCAAGAGGTCACCTTTCCCCTCTATGTGCTCCAGGCCCTAGGCTGTCAGAGCTTGGTGGTTACCAACGCCTGCGGTGGCCTTAACCCCAAATTTGCGGCGGGGGACCTGATGCTCATCACAGATCATATCAACATCCTGCCTAACCCCCTCATCGGCCCCAATTTTGAGGAACTAGGACCCCGCTTCCCCGACATGTCGGAGGCCTATGATGCAAAATATAGGGCCTTGGCGCTACAGGTGGGGGAAGAATTGGGCATCGCATTACAGCAGGGGGTGTACATGGCCATCAGTGGTCCTTCATACAGCACTCCTGCCGAAGTGCGGATGTTAATTACCCTGGGTTCGGATACCGTGGGGATGTCCACCATTCCCGAGGTCATCGTCGCCAACCACCTGGGGATGAGGGTGCTGGGGATCTCCTGCATCACCGACATGTCCTTGCCCGATGAGCTGGAACCCCTGACCCATGAACAGGTTGTCAAGGTTGCCAATGAGATCCGGCCAAAGTTTATCTCTCTGGTGCGGGGCTGGCTGAGGCAGGTTGAGCTCTAGTGCGTGCCTATGAAATTATCCTCAAAACTCGGGACGGGTTGGGCCTATCTCGGGAGGAAATCGATTTTCTCATCCAGGGTTATGTCCAGGGGGAGGTAGAGGAATATCAGATGGCTGCCTGGGCCATGGCAGTTTATTTTCGGGGCATGGAAAAGCAGAAAGTTGCCTGGCTGACCGATGCCATGGTCAATAGCGGCAGCCGTGTAGACTTGTCAGGGATAGAAGGCATAAAGGTAGATAAGCACAGCACCGGTGGCGTAGGAGATACAACGACAATTGTGCTGGCCCCCTTGGTGGCGTCCGCTGGAGTGCCGGTGGCCAAAATGTCGGGGCGGGGCCTGGGCCACACCGGGGGAACCCTAGACAAATTGGAGTCTTTCCCTGGCTTCCGAGTTGGTTTGAGCATGAAGGAGTTTGTTGCCAATGTCAATGAGGCTAAGGTATCTGTCATTGGTCAGACGGCAGAAATTGTGCCTGCCGATGGCAAGCTATATGGCCTCAGGGATGTTACCGCCACTGTAGATAGCATCCCTTTAATCGCCAGCTCGATAATGAGCAAGAAGATCGCTTCAGGAGCCGATGCCCTGGTCCTGGATGTCAAGGTGGGCAATGGCGCCTTTATGGGGAAACTGGAGGATGCCAGGAAACTGGCCAGAACCATGGTGGACATTGGCGATAACCTGGGCCTACATACCGTGGCGCTGCTTTCTGCCATGGACCAGCCCTTGGGGCGGGCGGTAGGCAACGCCCTGGAGGTCAAAGAAGCCATTGAAGTGCTGAAGGGCGGTGGCCCTCAGGATCTTAGAGAACTGTGCCTGGAGCTGGGGAGCCGTATGCTGGCCCTGGGAGGGGTGGAAAGGGATTTGGTTGCCGGACGCAGGCGGCTGGAGCAGTTGCTGGCCTCGGGGGCGGCTTTGGAAAGGCTTAGGGAGCTAGTGGAAATTCAGGGCGGCGACGCTGCACTTGTGGATCAACCTCACCTGCTACCAACAGCGAAAATTCAACAGGAAGTGGCGGCGCCGGCCTCGGGCTGGGTCACAGATATAGATACTGCCGGCCTCGGTAATGCAGCGCTAATTTTAGGGGCCGGGCGCAGCAAGAAGGGGGAGGACGTCGACCTGGCCGTGGGCCTGGAAGTACAGGTTAAACTTGGCCACCGAGTAGAGAGGGGCCAATCCCTGGCAATAATTCACGGCAACGCTCTTACGCAGGTGCAGGCGGCCAGGGACGCCGTGTTGGCCTGCTATACCATTGGTGATTCCAGAGCCGAGCCTTTACCACTGATCTGCGGAAGTGTGGGGGAAATATAGAAGTCGGAAATCGAAAAAGATTGGGTACGAGGTTGTCGCAAAATGCGATATCCATGCATACTACTTGGATTATTGTTTGAACTCATAGGATCAAAATTCAGTCCGCGTAACGCTGGGCTGATTTCTTTTGTACAACCCATCGAGAACTAGGTTTGCTGTGCGACGGTGGCGGCTTTTTCTGCCATGGTTAAGTGAAAAAGGGCTATCGCCCTACGTTATGAATTCAACGTCAGCCGCTTGCTATATATTCCTGTATTTGGATTATTATTTTGAGACCGGGGAAACACTAAAGCCAGATATCATCAGGAGGGAAATATATGCGCAAACTGAGTTGTCTGGTTCTAGTGTTAACGCTCCTTTGTGTTAGTCCAGTTTGGGCTGCCGACTCTATTTTGGCGCCGGCAGACAGAGTGACAACAGTCCTGCCGGCGGATGCCCCCACCGTTCCCCCATACGAAGGAGAACTGGAGGCAGAGAGCGCCATCCTCATGGACGCGATGACGGGAAAAGTTCTCTATGAAAAAGACGTACATACCCAGCGTGTTCCAGCCAGCTTGACCAAGATTATGACCATGCTTCTTGTTATGGAGTCCCTGGAGCGGGGAGAGCTGACCCTGGCAACATCCATGACCACCAGCACCCGGGCCAAGGAGATGGGCGGAACCAAGATCTTTCTGGAGGCCGGAGACGCGATCACTGTG
>DAIOXA010000199.1:0-246 GCA_036758185.1 Bacillota bacterium | reverse complement strand
CTGCCAACGACGCCGCCGTGGCGGTGGCAGAACATTTGGGCGGCTCTGTAGAAGGATTTGTTGAAATGATGAATCGTCGAGCCCAAGAATTGGGCATGACCAACACCCACTTTATCAACCCCACCGGCCTTTCTGGAGAAGATAGGACGGAGAATCACACTACAGCCTATGATGTGGCGTTGATGTCCCGGGAATTGCTAAGGCATCCCCAGATTACCGGGTGGACCACCATTCCATGGGATACTC
>DAIOXA010000198.1:2787-3807 GCA_036758185.1 Bacillota bacterium | reverse complement strand
CCATAAGAGCTGGAGACACTTTTTTCCTGCTAGCCCAGCGCTTTGGCGTCACTGTCCAGGCCATTGAGCTGGCCAATCCGGGGGTAAACCCCAACAATCTGCAGATTGGCCAAGTAATCTGCATTCCCAATTAGCAGTAAGTTTACTGCGACACCCTCCCTGAGGGTGTTATTTTACTTATGGATATTCCGTAACTCTAGTATTTAATACAAGAAGTAGCTTGGAGGAGTTTTGAGGAGTTATTGCCGCGAAAATGCGGTAGTTTGGGTTTGTCAGGGTAATGGGCTTGTGATAACATTGTCTGTGTGAAAAAATGTTGGGGGCGAAACGATGAAATCATTTGTAAGACTTCGGGAGTTTTTCCGAGCCAACGCCTGGCGTTACCTGTTGGGCATATTTTGGCTAATTGTAGTAAACATCATTAACTTACAGTTCCCTCGCCTAATGGGTGAAGTTACCGACCTCATTGATTCCAGGCAGATTACCCTGGAGGGTTTGGGACGCTATGCTCTAATCATCGCTGCCATTGCCTTGGCCATGGGAGTGGGGCGTTTTGCGTGGCGTATCTTAATTATGGGATGCTCTCGTAAGGTCGAGTACTACCTGCGCAACAAACTATTTGCCCATTTTGAAACCCTTTCTGTGAACTTTTTCAATGAGCACAAGACCGGCGACCTAATGGCCCACGCCACCAACGATGTCCGGGCAATACGGATGGCCTTAGGTCCAGGAATCCTGATGTTGATTGACTCTATTTTTATGACCACCGTCACCATCTATCTCATGGCTAACAATATCGACTGGAAACTCACCCTGCTGGCCCTCTTGCCCCTACCCTTCCTGGCAGCCCTGGCGGCTAGGCTGGGCAAGACGATTCACGTGCGCTTTCGCGCTGTTCAGCAGGCATTCTCCACTCTGACAGACCGGGTTCAGGAGAACTTGTCTGGAATCAGGGTAATAAAATCCTTTGTCCAAGAAGAGGCAGAGATTGACAGATTCGATCAGTCTGCCGAGAACTAT
>DAIOXA010000198.1:0-2777 GCA_036758185.1 Bacillota bacterium | reverse complement strand
AGAACATGAGCATGATTAAGGTTTGGGGCCTGATGGGACCTATGATCCAGTTGCTTTCCGGCCTCAGTTACCTGGTCGTCTTGGGGTATGGCGGCACCTTGGTAATCAATGCCAGAATCACCTTGGGCGAGTTCGTCGCCTTTAATACTTACTTGGGCATGCTAATTTGGCCCATGATGGCTGTGGGCCGGGTTATCAACGTCCTGCAGCGGGGCGCCGCCTCCATGAATCGCCTGGATGCTCTGCTTTCGGAAAAACCGGAAGTTTTCGATGGTCCCCAATGCGTTGCCGTAAATGAGCTGAAGGGGGATATTGAGTTTAGGAATCTGAACTTTTCATACCCCGACGGTGCCAAGGCCCTGGAGAATATCGATATCCGGCTGGAACAGGGCAAGACTCTGGCCATTATCGGCCGCACTGGAAGCGGCAAGACAACCCTAGTTAACCTACTCTTGCGTTTGTACAACCCCCAGCCTGGCCAGCTCCTGATGGATGGAATAGACATTAACCACATTCCCCTCCGGGTCTTGCGGGAAAATATCGGCTACGTTCCCCAGGATAACTTCCTGTTTTCAGATACCATTGCCAATAATATCGGCTTTGCCGGTCAGTTCAGTTCTGAGCAGATTGAGGATGCCGCCCGCCTGGCTCAAGTGTATGACAATATAATCGAGTTCCCCGATAAGTTCCAGACCATGTCGGGAGAGCGGGGGGTCACCTTGTCCGGCGGTCAAAAGCAGCGGGTTTCCATCGCCCGGGCCTTGGTCAAGGACCCCGCCATCCTGATTTTGGACGACTGCCTCTCTGCTGTAGACACCCATACCGAGGAAGAAATCCTTCGGGGTCTGCGCAAGGTGATGAAGGACCGCTCTAGCATAATCATCTCCCACCGGGTATCTACCGTGAAGGATGCCGATGAAATCATCGTCTTGGAGCAGGGCAAGATCATTGAACGAGGCGCCCATGAGGATCTGGTTAATCGTGGCGGCCTCTACCAGCACTTGTACATCAAACAACAATTGGAAAAGAAAGTCGCCGAGGCCTAAGGGGGAAAGGTTATGCAAAATTATCACGAAGAACAAATTCTGGGCAAGGCCTATGACTCAAGACTGATGAAGCGGCTTTTGGCTTATGCCAAACCGCATTGGAAGGCGCTATTGGTTTCTGTTTTGCTGCTGATCTTTATCACTGGAGTAGAACTGGCAAAACCCTGGTTGGTTCAAGTTGCCATCGACGATTATATTGGGGCCAAGACTTATGTGGCCTTTGAACCAGGAACGGAGCCTGTCCCTGGGACCCAGATTCAGGAAATAGTCCTGGTGCGCCAGGAAGAGGTGGACATCCCCCCTGGCGTTACCCACTACCAGGTGGCCGCCCACGAAGGCAATAATTACCTGGTGCCTACAGTGCTAAAGGGCAAGGAGTATAGCGTGGAAGAGGCCGACGGAACGGTGCATTTTATCACCGAAGCCGGCAGTTTCCCCGGGACCTATCTCTCTCCTGAGGATAACAGTGCCCTAAGAGGTAGAGATATTTCCGGACTTATCAACCTTGCCTTGTTCTACCTAGTTACAGTTGTTATCGGTTTTGCCTTTAACTATGGCCAGGTCTACTTGCTGAACAGGACGGGCCAGCGTATAGTATTTGACCTGCGCCACCATCTGTTTTCTCATATCCAGGGCATGTCCCTGAGGTTTTTTGATACCAATCCCGTCGGCCGCCTCATCACCCGGGTTACCAACGATACAGAAACTCTCAACGAGATGTTTACCGATGTCTTGGTCAACATGTTCAAAGATGTGTTTACCCTCATTGGCATTGTCTTTGTCATGCTGCGGATGAATACCAGGCTGGCGCTAATAAGTTTTGCCATGCTGCCCCTGGTGGTGGTGGCCACCTTCCTCTATCGGATTCTTGCCAGAAAGGCATACCGGGAAGTGCGGGCGCGTTTGGCCAGAATTAATGCCTATCTCCAGGAAAGCATTTCTGGGATGCGGATAATTCAGATCTTCCATCAAGAAAAGAAGAAATTTGACGACTTTGACGAGATCAACCAAGCTCATTTGGACGCTAGTTTCAGGGAGTTAAAGATCTTTGCCGTCTTTCGCCCCTTCCTGCACTCCCTACGCTTCTTCGGCATCGCCCTCTTAATCTGGATGGGGGGCGGCGATGTCTTGCGGGGTACTATAGAGTTCGGTGTCCTCTATGCTTTTGTCGAGTATATCAAGATGTTCTTTGAGCCAATCAACCATATGGCAGAGAGGTACAATGTCATGCAAGCGGCCATGGCTTCATCGGAACGCATCTTTCAGCTCATGGATACCAAGCCCGAGATTGACAATGCAGAGGAGTCCATAAAGCCTGTGATTCATGGCAAGATAGAGTTTCGCAATGTCTGGTTTGCCTACATTCCAGGGGAATGGGTGCTAAAGGACATCAGCTTTACCATCGAGAAGGGGCAGACTGTGGCCTTTGTGGGCGCCACCGGCGCCGGCAAGACCTCCATAATCAACCTGATCAGCCGCCTCTACGACATTCAAAAGGGCCAGATTCTCATTGATGGCGTGGATATCAAGACCATGGAGCTGGATGAGTTGCGGCGCAGCATTGCCGTGGTTCTCCAGGACGTATTCATGTTCACCGGCACCATTGCCGACAATATCCGCCTCAGTAACGAGGATATCGATGATGAGCGCATCCAGGACATTGCCGAGGCCGTGGATGCAGACAAGTTTATCTCTGCCCTGCCCCGGCAGTACGAAAGTGAGGTCAAAGAG
>DAIOXA010000197.1:0-3821 GCA_036758185.1 Bacillota bacterium | reverse complement strand
CATTGGGGGCCAGAGGTCCGGGGAGAGAATATCACTGCCATCAGGCCCCCCGAAGGTATAGTCTGGAACTTGCGCCGCTGGGGCCAAAATGCTCCTGCAGGCGGTTCCTGCACCGGTGATTATTGGTATGCCCTGGATTTGCATTTGCCCCACTACCGCCTCCCCATCCTGTATGTCCCCGCTGATGCCGTGGCCTTTGCCTCTTCGGTCTTATCTCCCCTGGGACTTAGGCCCACTTATGTGGTCACCGTCACCGATGGCTGTCGTCAAGGGGGGAATTGGTGTTGCCTCAGCAAGAGGGAAGGCCCTTTCTTCCAGGCGTTAGAAACCGCTGATCTCTTGCCCTCTTACTGGTTGACGGACCATGGCGACCTGGACTTTCCCGTCTTTGCCCAGGTGAAGGCCGGTATTTACGGCAAGGGCGAAAGCTCCCTATATACTCTCAATTAAATAGAGCGGCATGGCCGCTCTATTTAATTGAGGCAAGAAGTCAGATGTCGGAAGAATGACTTGTTACTCGAATCTACTGAAGCCCCTGCCGCGCCTGGGTCGCTTGCTCCAGGGTCTTGACGAGGCCTCTTTGGTGTTTACGGGGTACTTGTTTCGAATAGACGCTGGGAACGGAAAATCATGGCCCAGGCGGCTATGGACCAGAGTAGAACGTATCCCTCTGTCGGCCAAATGCCAAAGTTTTGGGCCAGCCAGGCCAAGGGAAAATTCAAGAGGAAGTGAGCGGCGATGGCCAGGACTACATAGCGGAATCTCTTGTTGGCTATTCCCGCCACCACTAGGGTGGAGAGGGCAATGTGTATGGGTATGGTCAACAACCTCTCTATACCACCTGCCAGGAAATCCAGGGGCGGAGTACTAGTAAACTGTTGAACCAGTTGCGCCGGTAATTCCACAGGCAATTCCGCCGCCAGCACCGCCAAGATAATAGTATTGGCAATGGCACCTATGCCAACAATGAGGATGGCCTCGGCGCCGCCGTGGCCAATTCCCAAGCCTACAGCATTTTGCCAGTCGGCTCGCCGCCGGAAGAGCTTGAAGAAAAGGAACCGCCCCAGCTCTTCAAAGAGAGCAGCCGTCAAGGCCAATACTCCGGAATAGAGTAATAAGCCTTGGGTTGTGGAGACCAAGTCCTCCAAGGGGAGCAAAATTCTCGCTACCTGCAGTAGGGGAATCCTCAACACTACCTGCATGACAAAAAATGTCAGGGCCCCGATGAGGACAGTGGTAATGGGCACCTTAGTCTTACGCCAAAACCAAAAGGCAAGCACTAAGGGCAGCAAAAATGCAAGGAATGCAGAGATGCCGGAATAGAGAACAGTTGTCCAAGGAATCATGGTACACCTCCAAAGTATAATTATAATTCTTGGCGGTTAAAGATGAAGGAAGCAAGCCCTAATAAAGCGATGATGGTGGCAGCTGCCACGGCTATTGCCCAACCCATATGGGTGCCATTGGCAGTGTCAGTCAGGGCGGAATTGATGTAACCGGTGAGGGCGCCAGGGGAATAGCGGTGTAGGCTTTCTCCAAAGAGGGGGAGGAGACTGACCAGGGTCAGGCCCAGGATGGACAGGCCCCCGGCTGCCAGGGACGACTTGGTGACGGCGCTGCTGAAGATGGTGATGGCCAGGATTACCGCCGCATAGAGGATGTACAGCCCTATGGCGGTGAGGCCGGGAAGGAACTCAGTACCCGGGAATAGGATGTCGGTGTAGAACCAAGTAGCCAAAAAGGCCAGGAGGGCAGATACTCCCACCAGTACCAGGTTAGCTATGTACTTGGCCACAATGTATCCGGTGCGGGAAACAGGCTTGGTCAAGACCAGCTGGGCCACGCCCTTATTCCTCTCATCGGCTATGGCGCCCATGGTGGTAAGAATTACTGCCAGAATTCCCATCTGAATTAAGTTTTTAAAGAGCTGCCCGTAGGAATCCAACCAAGTCTGTTGTGGCAAGTGCATGCCCATTTCTTCCATCATGCTGCCCAGCATTTCCGGAAGCAGCTTAGTGATAATGGGGCTGGCGAAGCCGAAGAGGAGAAAAATGCCGGGAATGGTAAAAAGTTTGTACGTGCGCAGTATCTCCCGCAATTCCTTTGCCAACAAGCGCAGGTTATTTTTCATCGCTTTTCACCAACCTGACGAAAATATCTTCCAAATTCATTTCTACCGGCTCCAGTTTGCCCAGGCCCAAGTCGTGCTGGACCAACAGGCGAGGTATTTCTTTTTGGGCAATTGCCAGGTCAAAGGCTGTGATTAGAATGGAGCCATTTTCCCTTTCCACCACCTGGGTCCAAGGGGCGGCCTCCAGGGCGGCGGTAAAGGGAGCGGAGTTCCCCAGCACCTGCAATTTTAAGGCCTTCTGGGCATAGCGGTTCTGTAATTCCTGAATGCTTTCTTCAGCTATTAGCTGGCCCTGGCGCAGGATTCCCACCCTGTCACACACCCGCTCGACATCGGAGAGGATGTGAGTGGAGAAGAACACAGTGCAATTTTGCGATATTATCTTTATTGTCTCCAGGACATCCTTGCGCCCAATGGGGTCAAGGGCCGAGGTGGGTTCATCTAAAAAGATCAATTCTGGTTCATTAATCAGTGCCTGGGCCAACCCCAGGCGCTGCTTCATACCCCGGGAATACCCGCCAATCTTGGTCTTTACACCCCGCAGGGCGGTCAGTTCCAACAGTTTTGCCACCCGTTTCTTTAGTTCCTGCCGGGGGGTGGAAAAGAGGCTGCCCACGAAGAGCAGAAATTCTTCCCCCCGCATCCAATTGTAGAAATTGGGCACATCGGGGAGAAAGCCGATGCGGGCCAGATGCTTTCCCGATGTGGGGGGTTGGCCCAGTACCCGGATGGCGCCGGAGCTGGGCTTGGTTAGTCCTAGCAGCATGCGGATGGTGGTTGTCTTGCCGGCGCCGTTGGGCCCCAGAAAGCCATAGACGGAACCCTGGGGCACGCTGAGGTTAAGCTCTTTTACCGCTGTTACTCTGCCAAAACTGCGGCAGAGGTTATCGGTGCTGATTACAGGCTCCACGGCGTTACTCCTTTCTGCCTATAACGAAGTATACTATGGGGCCGATGTATTGGATAAAGAGGATGACCAATGCCCATATCCACTTGCGGTCGCCCAACACCCGCTCCCGGCGAAAGAGGTCCACCAAGGCGGCGATGACCAGAATATAGTTGATGATGACAATGGGAATTAGCAGAGGCCAGTTTTGAATGAGGAATTCTTCCATAATTTTCACCTGCCCTTTTATATTTTTACGGCTGTGCCGTAGGCGACGATCTCGGCGATGCCTTGCCCCACGGTGGATGAGGCATAGCGCACGGCGATGATGGCGTTGGCGCCCAGTTTCTCTGCCTCGGCAATCATGTCAGCCATGGCGGTCTGACGGGCCTCCTCGATCATCTTGGAGTATTCCGTAACTTCACCGCCCACCAGGCGGCGCAGCCCGGCCACGATATCCTTGCCCAGGTGGACCGCCTTGACCCGGGAGCCCTGGACCATTCCCAGTACCTGATATTCTGTACGCAAATCCGATGTTGCCAACAACATATTGACGACCTCCTATTATTAATATTGTCTGGTAACGAAGATACGCCCTGCCAGAAACAAAGCCACTATGGCAATGACCAGCAGGATTAGCAGAGAGGGCCAGGGAAAGGGACCCTGTCCTGTGAACCACTCAATCCCCTTCATATGCCAAAAGGGAGAGAGCATTTCCGTCCGGGAATGGAGACCTGCCCCTGACCACAGAAGGAGGAGACCGGCGGCGCCGGCCCCAGCTCTGATGGAGTCACCGCTTAGGGC
>DAIOXA010000196.1:0-3833 GCA_036758185.1 Bacillota bacterium | reverse complement strand
GGCCCAGCACGGTATCCCCGCCACCGTTCGTCTCTTTGACAACCTCTTCCTGGACGAGAATCCCGAAGAGGGGGGGGAGGACTTTACTAAAAATATCAATCCCGACTCCCGGGTGGTTTTGGAGGATTGCATCGTCGAGCCTGCCCTGGCAGACAATGATCCCAATAGCCGCTTCCAGTTCATGCGCAAGGGCTACTTCTACCAGGATCCCAAGGATTCCACTAAAGAAAGACTGGTTTTCAACCGAATCGTCAGCCTCCGGGATAGCTGGGCCAAACAGAACAAGTAGCGATAAGACCTGCACTTATTCGGTGCAGGTCTGCTGATTAGAAAAATGGGAGGGGTAAGGGTGAAATGGATAGGGATTATCGGCGCCATAGGGCTTGAGACAGCTCTTATCACAGAAGAGATGACAGGCATAAAGACAGAACAATATGCCATGTTTACCTTTACTTCGGGAAAAGTTGGCGCCACAGATGTTGTTGTCTCGGTCTGTGGCGTGGGAAAGGTCAACGCTGCCGCATGCACCCAGGCTATGATTGATAAGTTCAATGTCGACTGCATCATAAACACCGGTATTGCCGGGGCAATATGCGATACCCTCAATCCCCTGGATATTGTCATTTCTTCCGACGTCACCCATCATGATGTGCGTCCCGACCAGCTTAAGGGGCTATTTCCCTTTAGGGAATTCTTTGCTGGCAACGCTGACTTAATCAACATTGCCCAGCAGGCCTGTGCCAAAAGCTCTCTGCCGGGAAGGTATGTCACCGGCAGGATAGTAAGCGGGGAGTCCTTCATCAATGCTGAAACCGAGAAGGTGCGCATTCACCAGAGTTACAAGGCCAGTTGCGTTGAGATGGAGGGAGCCGCCATCGGCCATGTGGCCTACCTCAATAGCATTCCCTTCGTCATAATCCGCACAATCTCGGACCGGGCAGATTCCAGCGCTGATATGACCTTCAAAGAATTTGTAGTCCAGGCTGCCGACACATCGGCGTTGCTTGTCTTATCCATGCTGAACATCCTTATTTGCTGAAGCGTCCTTAGTAGGCGCTTCGCTTTGGGAAATAATTTTGCCAGATTCCACTTTCGGGGCAGCTTAATGCGGAAGGAAAGGGTGAGATTCGACATTATTCCTCACTTACCTGCAAACTGCCGAGAAGGTTAAGTACTTTTCTGCGCCAATAATAAGGTACTGCCTCGCGGCAGTACCTTGTATATTCTGCTTCCCTCAATAGGCCCGGGCAAATACCGCTACTTCTGCAGCGGGCTTGCCGCAATGCATACATTTTGCCTCTTTGGGCGCCTTTTGCTTGGCCGCTTCCTGATCCAGGGGGATGTTGCGGATGGTAGCGGCCATGCGCTCCTTGGCTTCCAACTCACAGGCCTCGTCGCCGCACCACCAAGCGTAGATAAAGCCGCGCTTCTCAGTGAGGATTTGTTCCATCTCGTCCATGGTGGCGGCCGAAAAACTATTTTCCTCCTTGAACTCCCGGGCCGTCTCCAGCATCTCCTCCTGGATGGTTACCAAGAGCTTGGGCAAGGCGTCCCTTAGTTGGTCCATGCCGACAAAGAGCTTTTCGCCGCTGTCCCTTCTGACCAAAACCACCTGGTCGTTCTCGATGTCCCGGGGTCCGATTTCCAGACGCAGGGGCGCCCCCCGCATCTCCCAGTCGTTTTACTTGTACCCCGGGGAATATTCTTCCCGGGCATCCAAGTGCACCCGGATGCCAGCTTGATGCAATGCGGTCTTCAGTTCTGCCGCCTTATCCAGCACCATGTCCCGGGCTTTCTTGGGGGTGATGGGCACGATTACCACCTGAATGGGGGCAATTTTGGGCGGAAGTTTGAGGCCGCGGTCATCGCCGTGAACCAAGATCAGGGCGCCCACCAGGCGGGTGGATACGCCCCAGGAGGTCTGATGCACATATTTTAGTTGGCTGTCCTCATCCAGGTAGGTGATGTCAAAGACCTTGGCAAAGTGCTGGGCCAGGTTGTGGGAGGTTCCAGCTTGAAGGGCCTTGCCGTCCAACATCAGGGCCTCGATGCTGTAAGTGGAATGGGCGCCGGCGAATTTTTCCCGGTCGGATTTGCGCCCGGAGATGACGGGAATGGCCATGTCATTCTCGACAAAGTCCCGGTAAACCTCCAGCATGCGCATAACTTCTTCCTGGGCCTCCTCATTGGTGCGGTGGGCGGTGTGTCCCTCCTGCCAGAGAAATTCGGTGGTGCGCAGGAAGGGACGGGTGACCTTTTCCCAGCGCACCACATTGGCCCACTGGTTGATTAGCACCGGCAGGTCCCGGTAGGACTGGATCCACTTAGAATACATGGAGCAGATGATGGCCTCGGAAGTAGGGCGCACCACCAGGCGTTCAGTCAGTTCCTCATTGCCGCCATGGGTGACCCAGGCCACCTCGGGGGCAAAGCCCTCGACATGGTCGGCCTCCTTCTGGAGCAGGCTCTCAGGAATGAACATGGGAAAGTATGCGTTTTGATGCCCCGTTTCCTTGATGCGCCGATCCAGGCCGGCCTGCATTGCCTCCCAAATGGCATAGCCATAGGGACGAATGACCATACAGCCCCGCACTGGAGAGTAGTCCGCCATTTCCGCCTTGCGGATGACGTCGACATACCATTGGGACGAGTCTTCTTCCCTGCTGGTAATTTCCTTGACGAAGTCCTTCTCTTGTTTGCTCATATTCTTACCTCCTAAAATACAAATACAGCCCTGTCCATAAGGACGAAGGGCTGCTCCGTGGTACCACCTTAATTTATCCCCTGGGGGATCTCATTGAGCTGTAACGGGCTGACCCGGCCGACTCATCGCCGACGGTTCAGGGGTGGGTGGTGCTTTCGGGCAGGAGAGCTTGCACCAGCCGCTCTCTCTCTGAACTGCCGAAAAGACCGTGGCCCCGTCATTACCTCTACGTATTGCTCTATCTTGACAAGGTAATAGAGGAAAATCCTATGCATGAAGATTACCAGTTCAGGTTGAGAATGTCAAGGGAGGCAGCCGCCGGCTACCTAACAGGAGCCTCAGGTGAACTTACTCTGGGTTTGGGAACTATTTGCCCTGGCGGAACCGTAGCCGCTGAAGTCTTCCTGTAATTCCTTGGACTGACAGCGGGGACAGATCGCTTTATCCTTTTGGGAAAAACTAAGGAGCAGGTTGAACTTTTCTCCACACTTTTGGCACTTAAAGCCATAGACTGGCATTAGTACACCTCCATTTATACCCCCTATAGGTATAGTAATTATGCCACAGCCATAGCAGAAATGCAAGGGCAGGGACATATCTTTTTGTCGCAAATGTAACCTATTAAGATGCGACAAAACGAAACGTCCCCGATGTCGCAATTGGCTTATACTAGACTCATTCCAACATGGGAGGAGGTGGTGTAGAATGATTCACCACGGAGGTGGACCGCTTAGGTTCCCGTGGCAGGGAAGGGCAACCTTCTCGGAAATGGCAGGGTTGAGACTCTGCCGTTTTTTAATAGAAACAGGGAAGAATTTTGCCTTCCCTGTTTCTATCGATTGCGGTGGTGGTCAAACCAAGAAATCAGGCGCTGATATCTGTCCACTCGGTGCATCGGTCGGCGCAGGCCGTGGAATTCATCGGGGTAACGGATCATTATTGCCTCTTTGCCCAGGCGCTGAAGGGCGATATAGAACTCCTCCGTCTGGCTGATAGGGCAGCGCAGGTCATTTTCGCCGTGCAAGAGGAGGAGGGGAGTGTGGACATTTTCCACATGGGTCAGGGGAGAGTGCTCCAGCAAATGCTGAGCGTTCTTCCAGGGCGGACCGCCATACTCCCACTCATCGGA
>DAIOXA010000195.1:0-3873 GCA_036758185.1 Bacillota bacterium | reverse complement strand
GATAATAAATTGAAGTCTAATCTATTACATTATCCTTACAGCTTGAGATATTTTTCCCAAGGCTGGGATATGTTATACTGGTTTAGAGCAGGGGCGAGAGGAGCCGAGAAATGGATTCACGGATTTTTACAGATATTGGTAGCCGGGTATAAATTTCCCGGGTAATCTCTTCGCAATCTGCCAAGTCCATGAGAAAATGATCATGGAGCTCTTGGCTGATGGTATCATCGTAGATAAAGGCGTTGACTTCAAAGTTGAGATCAAAGCTGCGAATATCCATATTGGCTGTACCCACGCTGCTGACCTTGGCGTCGGCCACCACTATCTTGCTGTGCATGAAGCCCTTTCGGAAGACATAACAGCGCACACCCGCTTGGAGCAGGATGCCAATGTAAGAGAGGGAGGCCCACCAGACAAAGGGATGATCCCGTCGCCCAGGAATTATTATTCGCACGTCGACACCTGATAGGGCAGCAATGCGCAGAGCGTCAAAAATACTGTCGTCGGGGATAAAATAAGGGGTATGGATGTACAGTGACTTGTGGGCATCAGTTATTAGCTTAAAATACCCGTCTTTGACCTCGCTCCAGCGGGAGTCGGGACCGCTGGAGACAATTTGGAGGCTGGTTTCACCGGCGTCCTGGGGCGGAAGAAGGTAGCGTTGAGGATGTGGAATCTCTTCTCTGGCAGCGAATTGCCAATCCAGGATGAAGCGCCATTGCAGGTCCCGTACAGCGCCACCTCCAATGCGCATGTGGGTATCCCGCCAATAGCCATAACGCTTGGATGTGCCAACGTACTCGTCGCCAATATTAAAGCCCCCGGTCCAGGCCTCTACCCCATCGATAACACAGATTTTCCTATGGTTGCGGTAGTTCACCCGGAGATTTACATAGGGCAGGAAGGGAGGTAGAAAACAGGCGACCTTACCCCCGGCTTCGGTTAGAGGGCGGAAGTAGCGTCGAGGTAGACGCAGCCCCCCCATGCCATCGTAGAGCAGTTTGACCTCTACCCCAGCAGCAGCCCGCTCTGCCAGGACCTGAATGATGCGGCGCCCCAGTGTGTCATTGCGAAATATATAGTACTCAATGTGGATGTAAACCTCGGCCGTTGCTATGCTTTCCAGCAGGGCGGTGAATTTGTCTTCTCCGTCATGGAAGAGTTGGACGCTATTATTTCGCCGTAGCGTTGCGTCGTTATTGCAGTGCAGCCGGACTAGATTAGGATAGTCCTCCACAGTGTCGTGGGGGTGGCCGCTGTTTTCCGGGAAATAGCAGGCCTCCCCCTGGGCCAGATCTGCTTGCCACTTGCGGGAAAAGATCTTTTGTTTGCGAATGTCTTGGCCCAGGAATAAGTAGAGGATGAAGCCGATGATGGGCAAAAATACCAGAACCATGAGCCAGAGCCAAGTGCTGGTGGGCTTTTTGCGTTCAAAGAATACTATTAAGATGGCAAGGAGAATATTAATGACAAAGAAATGCTGCAAAACAAAGGAGAGAATGTCAGTAATCAACTTCATCGCCGTCACCTCAGGGTAATACTTCAAGATATCTCAAGGAAAACCCTTTTCTAACCTTTCCAGATTTTCATCTATTGGATATAATCAGTAGGGTAATATTTTCACAAAGCATGTAAGGAGGAGAGAGATGCGAATTATTGTCGCCAAGGACTACGAGAACCTGAGCAAACAAGCCGCAATAATACTAGCCGGCCAGATCATTCATAAGCCCCATAGCGTATTGGGACTGGCCACCGGCTCTACCCCAGTGGGGACATACCGGCAATTGGTCGAGTTTTACAATCAAGGCCTGCTGGATTTTAGCCAGGTAAAGACCTTTAACTTGGATGAATACTATAGCGTCGCCCCCCAGGACGAATTTAGCTACCACTGGTTTATGCAAGAAAACCTGTTTCGGCATGTCAACGTAATTGCTGCTAATCTTAATGTCCCCAATGGATTGGCCCAAGATGTAGCAGCCGAGTGTAGCCGTTATGAAGCCTTGATGGAGCAGGCAGGTGGGATAGATCTGCAGTTATTGGGAATCGGCAGAAATGGCCATATCGGCTTTAATGAACCTGGCAGTGATTTTGCAGGCACTACCCATCTGGTGGATCTTGATGAGGATACCATTGCCGCCAATGCCCGCTTTTTTGCCTCCCCTGACCAGGTTCCCCGCCAGGCCATCAGCATGGGGATTAAGTCCATCATGCGGGTAAGAAAGATCCTCCTCCTGGCCAATGGGTCCGGCAAGGCTCGGATTATCCGCGACATGGCCTTTGGCAGCATAACCCCAAAGGTGCCCGCTACGGTGCTCCAACTGCACCCTGATATCACCGTCATTGTCGATGAAGAGGCAGGCAGCCTCCTGCCAAGATAGGAAGCAAGGGGACGGTTCTTCTGCTTCCAACCGTCCCTTTGCTTCCGAGAACCGCCGACAGGCGGTTTTTCTGTAATGCAGATTCTTGACAACAGATTACACCCTTGCTATTATTATGCCATACGATATATCGCGGGGCATAATAGTGGTGGAGGTGGTGAGATGGCACAGGGTAGGGGTCCCATGACGGAGGCAATGTACTATGTCTTGCTGGCACTGTGTCAGCCTCTGCACGGATATGCCATAATGAACGCCATTGAGGATATCTCCCGGGGCAGGGTGAATATGGGACCCGGTACGCTGTACGGGGTACTGACCCGGCTGGAAAAGGAACAGTTAATAGAGCTGGAGCAGGATGATGGGCGCCGAAAGGTATATTCCATAACCACTACCGGCCGAGAAGCTCTGCGAGATGAGCATCGACGCCTTACCGCCATGGTGGCCGACGGTAGTTTCCTGATGGAGGAGGGGGAGTAGGATGGCTGAAAAGACAATGCGCAGGTTTTGGTGGTTGGATGAATGGCAAGTAGAGGAAATAGAGTCCTGGCTGTCGGATATGGCCGGGCAGGGCTGGCATCTGTTGGACAGAGGCAAGTTCTTTGCGTGTTTGCCCAGGGTCCTAAGCGTAAGGACCGATACCGTTGCGACATCTTTAGGCCCAACTCTCCTCAGTTTGAGGAGCGCCTAGAGTTCTACCAGGCGACAGGTTGGGAGTATGTGGCCAGCCTGGGGAAGCTCCACATCTTTCGTGCTCCTGATGACCCGGCAATTCCCGAGTTGCATTTTGATCCTGAGGAACAATCCTTCGTTATTGCAGGGCTGGTGCGCCGCCTAATAATTCATTGCGTGATCTTAGTGGTCGCCGTGGCAGTCTTGGTGCTGTCGCTGCTGCTGTACCAAGATGACCTTTGGCTAGAAATCATGGTGAAGGACAATATTCCCCATATTATGATGCTACCAATTTATTTCTTTATCATTTTTTTAAATCTTAGAGGCATTATCCTCAATGGAAGACTGTATTCCAAGCTACGCCGGGGGCGGCCTTTGGCCCGAAACAAGCAGTTCAAGGGAGCAGTGCGCAGGACCAAGGTTGTGGCGATATTGACATTTTCACTTTTTGCGTTGTTGTTTGCCGACAGGCTTGTGGCAGTTGTTACCCTGTTTACTGCAGAGCAATATCCACCCATTCCCCCCGGGCAGTTGCCGGTGGTGCGCCTGGCAGACTTGGACCCCGAGGCAGAAATGGTTCCAGTGCAGACCCCGGGATTTGATGCAAATATAGTCAATTACTATAAAACGGACGCAAGTTTTTGGGTTCCCCGGCAGTGGTACTTAGAAGAAGATGTCACAGTCCTAGGTCAGGAGTGGCCTGATGGCAGAGAATATAGTCTACGTTTAGAAGTCCAGGGTTACCAGGCCAGATCCCAGTGGTTGGCCCGAAAGCTGTCGGGCACCTTAGTGAATTTGTCTCAAAGCCGGACTTTGCCCCACCGCA
>DAIOXA010000194.1:0-3894 GCA_036758185.1 Bacillota bacterium | reverse complement strand
ATATTTCTGGTAGATATTTCGGGGTAGACCCGGGGGATAGTGATGAACCTAATGTCCTTGTGGAATTCTTGAAAGCGCAGGATATTCTCTGCCTCGTTGTGGAAGTTTAATTCTAACTCCAGGGCCTCCCACAGCTCGTCCACCGCTTCCCTGGGATTCCAGACGCTGGTCTGGGGGATGAACCGAACCAGGAGAGCCATTTGCTTGAGAAGTTTCAAGTCGTTAAATATCTTATCTTCAATGCCAGGACGCTTGACCTTGACAACCACCCTGGCCCCGTCCTTTAGTGCCCCCCTATGCACTTGGGCGATGGAAGCCGAGGCAACGGGCTTGGTCTCAAAATGGGCAAAGACTGCTTCGAGGCTGGACCCCAATTCCGTCTCGACTATATCCTTTATAGCTTGGAATCCCACTGGTTTTACGTCGTCCTGGAGATGCTGTCCGGTCGGGTGGAGAGGACCTGGGCAATTTTAATAAAGGTAGGCCCTAGTTCTTCCAGGGCCTGACGCAATTGGGATGGGCTGGAGATGCCCTCTTTGAATCCGTATTTGGCAAAGACACCGACAATCTGTTGAAATCGCTGGCGGGGACTCTGTCTCTTCATTTAGGGCAGCAGTTTTTCCAGCCTGCTTACCCGGGCTTCCAGGTTGTGAAGGTCCTCCTTGGTGGCCGGGTTGATGCTGGCAATGATCTCTTTGACCATGGTCTGATTAGGCTGTGTCTGCTTACCTTGAAAGCGATTGCGGAGCTCCTGATTTAGTTCCTTGCCCTGGTTAATGGTGAGTTCCCCCTTTTTGACCAGCTCGTCAATCATACCCATACCCTTTTCCAGGGTGTAGGCAAAGCTACCGATGCCTGCCAAAACAAGGTTGCGCAAACTGATATTCTTTTCCACGGCATACCCTCCTGTCCCATTTAGCATGCCAAGTTTGCCCGGTTTCAATGTATTCCCATTTGGCCTCCGGGGCAGGAAATTTGGCCAGGGATATGGAATACCCCTGAAGTAAAAGACTGAAGGGAGGCGTAACGGTGACAAGAGCACTGACGGACATCGCCTGTTTCTTATTGGACTTGGATGGGACCATCTACTTGGGAAATCAGCTGCTCCCTGGTGCAGACCGCTTTATCGATATCTTGAACAGGCAGGACAGAAAATTCTTTTTCCTCACCAACAACTCGTCCCGAGATAAACTGGCCTATGTCAAAAAGCTAGACAGATTAGGGATCCCAGTCGCGCCAGAGCAGGTCATAACTTCGGGAGAGGCGACGGCCCTCTACCTAAAGGCAATCCAGCCCGGGGCCAAACTTTTCCTGTTGGGTACCGAGGCTCTGGCCCGGGAATTTGCCCGACAGGGGTTCGCCCTGGTGCAAAAGACGGAAACTCCCGACTATGTAGTGCTGGGCTTTGATACTACCCTGACCTACCAGAAATTATGGGATGCCTGCGACCTGGTTCGTGAGGGGGTAGAATATATCGCCACCCACCCTGATTTCAACTGCCCCCTGGAGGGGGGCAAGTACATGCCCGATGCCGGTGCCATGGCTGCCTTTATTGAGGCCTCCACCGGGCGGGTTCCTAAGGTTATCGGCAAACCCCACCGGGAAATCGTCGACGCCGTCCTCATCAGGACTCAAGTCCCTCGGGAGGCCACGGCCATGGTGGGGGATCGCCTCTTCACCGACATCGCCATGGCCCGGGACGCAGGCCTGACAGGAATCTTGGTTCTCAGTGGCGAGAGTACCCGCCAGGATGCTGAAACATCCCAATTTAGACCGCATTATATTTTTTCCTCGGTGGCAGAGTTGGGCGAAGCGCTGCTCCAAGGGGAGAAGGGGGAAGGGCGTTGAAAGAGCGCATCTGGGAAATAGACTTTATCCGTGTCCTGGCCATCGCTCTTATGATTGTAGGACATTTTGTCTTCAATCTGAATTTTGTCTTAGGGGTTGAGGTCAATTTCGCATCGGGTTTTTGGTATTGGTATTTCAAAGCCTGGGTCCTATTTATCTTTATATCAGGAATAAGCACGGGGTTCAGCAGGAGAGTTGTGCAAAACGCAATTAAACTGCTGGTAGTGGCGGTTGGCATTTCCATTGTTACTTATTTTGCAGTTGGTGAGCAATATATCAGATTTGGCATCCTGCATTTTTTGGCGGTATCCATGCTCCTCTACCTGGTGTTGAGGAGACTGAATGTGTGGTTGTTAGGTTTTTTGGCGGTGGGCATTGCGTTGCTAACTCCAATAATCCGCCAGACCACTGTTTCCACCGGCCTCCTGCTTCCCCTGGGCTTCACCTATCCCGGATTCACCTCCCTGGACTATTTTCCTCTTTTCCCTCATTTGCTCTATTACATCCTGGGCATCATTGCCTATAAGCTCTATTACTATAAAGGGCGCAGCCTGTTTAAGTTCAGCCTGCAAAGCAGGATAATAGAAAAGATCAGCAGGAATTCTCTGGTGATCTATGTCTTGCACCAACCCGTGCTTTTCGGCCTGATCTTGCTCTACAAGTACTTGAGCTAAGGAGTGCAGGCTGTGAATATCCAAATATATGGTAGCAAAAAGTGTTTTGACACCAAGAAGGGCGAACGCTTCTTCAAGGAGAGGAAAGTGAAGTATCAGTATATCGATATGCTGAAATACGGATTGAGCAAGAGGGAACTGGCCAGCGTCATTGCAGCGGTGGGTGTTGAAAACTTGGTGAATCCACGAGTTGCGAAATGCAAAGCCCTCAACCTGCATCGTGTCAGCACTGACAACAGCAGCTGGTCAGATATCCTCTTGAACAATCCCGACCTGCTAATTACCCCCATTGTGCGCAACGGAAAATTGGCCACTGCGGGATACATGCCCCAAGTATGGAGGACCTGGGAATAGTATTTTCTGGCTGGAATATGTTACCGTAGTCTTGAGGGAGCAAGTACTAGCCTTTTTTGGGTACTTGGTAAATTTCAATTGATTTTTTTGGGAGTTTGGCGTATGATGTAGTTTAATTACCTTGGCCAGCCTGCCTTGATCTATCCTAAGTCCAAGGCATGTTGAGTATAGATATAAAAACATAAGGGGTGATTTACAGTGAAGATGGCAAGAGGATTTGCTCTGCTGGGTGTCATGTTAGTAGCGTTGGCCGCTGTTGCTGGCTGTACTGGAGGAAAAGGTGATGTCCTGCGAGTGGGTACAGAAGCCTCATTCCCACCCTTTGAGGTAAGCGACGACGATAACAATATCGTCGGCTTTGACATTGATTTGATCAAGGCAATCGCCGAGGACAATGGCTGGGAAGTTGAAGTAGTCAACTTGACCTTTGCCAGTTTGGTGGAGTCCTTGGCCACAGACAAACTGGACATCATCATTGCTGCCATGACCATTGATGAAGAACGATCAGAGAGGGTTCTCTTCAGTGATCCTTATTTTGACGCCTATCAATGCATAGTTACCCGGGCGGACGATACCCGCAGCATTACGGTGGACAACATCGCTCAACAAGGATTGGTTATCGCTGTGCAGATGGGAACCACCGGCTCCTATGAAGCCGAGGCCATCTACGACGACAATATGGACCACCCGAATATCAAGCAGTATCAGCGCGTCAATGAAGCGTTTATGGAACTGAAGAGCGGTCGAGTTGATTTAGTCATCATTGACAAGCCTGTGGCAGAAAATTACATTGCCCAATTGGGAGGCATGAAAATTCTTGGCGATCCCTTTACCAACGAGCAGTATGGTATTGCCGTCCAGAAGGGTGAGACGCAAATGCTCAATAAGATCAATGCCTCCCTCAAGAAGCTAAGGGATAATGGCGAGTATGACAAGATATTTGAAAAGTGGTTTGAAAACTAGGCTTGACTGATGTTAGATTTTCTCTCGGAGCTAGTAAAATTTGACCTAATTGTCA
>DAIOXA010000193.1:0-3902 GCA_036758185.1 Bacillota bacterium | reverse complement strand
GTTGATTATATCTCAACTAACTCTGGGTCTGGTACAAGGATTGGGGGGCAGGTCATATGCACCCTGCACGCAATCCTGCTATGGAGAAGGATTTGCTAAGACCATAAACAGAGAGAACACGATGGCTTTTGCTTGGGTCGACAGTGAGAATACTACAGAATTGCTTGCCCGAAAAGACAATATCGCTCCATATTTCATCATTCATAATGTAAAGATCATGCTTCTCTGCTAAATCTAGCAAGCGTTGCAATGATTCTTTGTTATAGAGCTTTCCCAGTGGATTATGTGGATTGCAGAGACCAATCATTTTAGTCCTTGGTGTAATGTAGTTCTCCAGATGGGTTAAATCCAATTCGCCGTTAACTAAAAGTGACGGACACAAGACCGGAGTAGCTCCCGCGGATTCACAGGATTTTCCAAACAAATAGTCTACGGGGTCAAAAACAATCATTTCGTCTCCGGGTCTTAGAATTGTTTGTGCAATAATGTACATCCCACGTGCTGCGCTATCAACGGGAAGGAGCAAATCAGGATCTACATTCTCGTTTTTGCGTTCGTTTAATTTATTAGCTAAACTCACACGAACTTCGGGATATCCAAGTTTTGGTGTATATGAAAGATAGCCCTGCTTGAGATAGTTACATAAATCCTGCTGGATTTCCTGAGCGCACGGAAAATCTGAGTCTGCAGCAGTGAGAGGTATCACGCCTTCTGGTACCTCAGCCCATCGATAGTTAAAAGCAAGCTTTTTTAGAACGTCGAGGTTTACTTGATCATGAGAGAAAAGCTGCATATCTGCCTCCTTCCGAATTGAATCAGTCAATCTTTGATTTTTTTATAAATGTCTCTCGGAACATATTAATAAGTAAGAATGCCGCGATTAGAACTCCGCCACCCATCACAAGATAATCTAGTATTTTCAACATTAGATACTTACCTCTTTTCTATATGTTAATGGAGTTGATATAAGCATGGCAACAAAGGCACAAATCAAACCGAAGACAAAATGGCTAATGTAAGGAGCTCCAATAGCCCACCATGAAAGTGTGGACACTATTGCTACGATAATCGTAATTAGCGCACTCGTTGGATTCAGTTTCCTCCAAAAGAACACGCCACAGAACAAGGGAACCAATGCCGCTCCACTGGGAGCTCCAACGTCTTCCATAATACCTACAATGGATCCCCCAAAGATAGCCACAAATATTCCTGCAATCGTAAACCCTATCAAACTAAGCCGTTGTGTAAGCAAAACCTTTTGATCATCCATTGACGGACGTAAGCGCTTTACAACATCGCGTGAGAAGGTAACAGCACATACCATTGCAACTGAAGCAGCTGTGCCCATTACAGCCGCTAGCAACCCTGCAAGTAGAAAAGCTCCTCCCACATCACTTGTCATTTGATCTATCATTGCAGGCATTATTGAGTCTGAGGCACCAAGCTGGGGAATTAAAACCACACCAACTAAACCAATTACGCTACAGCACAACATATACGGGAGATATATCAGTAATGCTGCTGTTAAAGTTGCTCCTTTTGCTTCGCCGGCTGTCTTTGCCCCACAAATTCTCAAGAAATTTTCATTGTTAACCATACCGGAAAGTCCAAAGTACAGCATCAGCGATATCATTGATGATAATCCCATCGCTGTTGGGTTCAGTTTTTGGGGATCAATCTTGGCAACCAACCCCTCAAATCCGCCAACTCGAGTAAGTGCAACAATAGGAATGATGACCATAACAGATATGATCATGATAGCTACGTTCAGCTTGTCGGTTCTGGTGGCTGCAACCATACCACCTAATACCGCATAAACGAGCATAACGACACTCATAATAATGCAGGAGGATGCTAATGAGAGGGTTGGAATAAAGATCTGAAGAATAGTTCCCAGAGAACGGATTTGAGCTGCGAGAACTCCAAAAATTGCAAATAGAGTTAATGCGCTCATTATATCTGCAATCCTCATGCCAAGATGCTTTCGTATCAGCTCTGGTATTGTGGTTACATTAGACTCACGAATCTTCTTTGCAAATACTAGCCCCGACAAAACAGCGCCTAATGCGGCGCCAATTCCAAGGGAAAATCCAGATACACCGTATGCATAGCACATACTTGCAACGCCCATTGTGGCTCCAGCTCCGATTTGGGCAGAGGCCATTGAATAGACATTTGTCCAAAAGGGTATTTTTCTGTCGGCGGTCGCAAAACCATCCGCTGTTTTTACTTTTTTTGCACTCAACAATCCAATAACAACAATAACCGCTAAATACAGTACAGCTACCAATATTTTTGCCATGGTGAGACCTCCCTTGCCTTAATTAAACTGTTTCTTATCGAGATAGTGCTTCACATTTTTTTGTTGTCTTCCCCCTTCCCAATAGTCAGAATCGTTATGAAACTTGTTCTCTTTTGTGTTATCTGCAGAATAGCACTAAAATATGATTTAGTCAATAAACATTTTTTCATCATTTAAAGCTCGGCACTCATATACTCAATTGTGTGTATTGGCATATATATTTGCTGTGAAAGACTATTGAACAAAGTTAAAATGTGGCATGAATGGGCTTTGGCGAGCGATAACGCGAGGTGCTTTATTCCACAAGCATAGTGATCAACTAATTCGTCATTGGAAGAATGGCCAATTCTATTCAGTAAAAATTGTGTTTCATTATTCAGCGCACTTGGGGATTTATGAAACTGATTACTAAATACAGAAATCGCCGTTACAAGTTCACCTGTCTCCGCCAAGCAATCTGCCTATCTCACTTGCGATGTGGCCTGACTCATGTATCCCCTCAACCCTATATCTGCCTTGTTTATTACTGGCGGTTCTTTGGCCCTATGGCATGGGAGTCAGGTCCATTCTTTCCGCCGACGTTGCTTTGACTTTCTGTAACTCAAGTATAATCGGTTGAGGGCTTGGAGGAACCTTCGCTTCTTTTGCGGCAATTCGTCTTATTACTTACTATAGTAAACCAGCATAACCATATAATTCATGACCTTACCATACCGCTATTTGATGTGTCCGAAAAGCGAAGACAGTGCATTGTTTTCTATTGTTGTCCCTCAATCCTCAGCACACCCCTGGCCTGGGCCACGGCGGGGTCAAGGGCCTTAAGCGCCGCGCGCAGGTCCTTCTCCCGGGCCTGGTGGGTGAGGATCACAATGGGCACCCGCTCATTGCCCTCGGTGTGGCGCTGCACCACCGCCTCAATGCTCACCTGGTGCTCTCCCAGGCGGGTGGCGATATGGCCCAGGACGCCCGGCTGGTTGAGGGCTTCAAAGCGCAGGTAAAAAGCGCAGCGCCAGTTATCCTCCATCCTGAGGTGTGGGGGCAGCTCCTCCCGGTGCTCAAAGCTGGGGATGGGGTGATGGGACTGCTTGGCGGCATACACCAGGTCGCTCACCACTGCGCCCGCTGTGGGGGCGCTGCCTGCGCCCCGGCCGTAGAGCATCATGTCCCCAGCGGCGCTGCCATGGATGAACACGGCGTTAAAGGCACCCCTGACGCTGGCCAGGGGATGTCTATCCGGCACCAGCGCCGGGTGCACCCGCACATCGATGCTGTCGCTGTCCCGCTTGGCGATGGCCAGGAGCTTGAGGGTATAGCCCAGGTCCCGGGCATAGGCCACATCCAGGGCCGATATGCCACCGATGCCCTCCCGGTGAATCGTCCCGTAGGGCACCCGGGCATGGAAAGCCAGGGAGCTGAGCACCGACAGCTTATATGTGGCGTCAAAGCCGTCCACATCGCTGGCCGGGTCCGGCTCCGCCAGGCCAAGCGCCTGGGCCTCGGCCAGCACCTCGTCATAATCCCGGCCGCTTTCCGCCATCTGGCTTAAAATATAGTTGGTGGTGCCGTTCACGATGCCCATCAGCGCCTCCACCCGGTTGCC
>DAIOXA010000192.1:0-3908 GCA_036758185.1 Bacillota bacterium | reverse complement strand
CCAGGGATAGATTTCTGGCCAATTTGAGTCACGAATTGCGCACCCCCCTTAACGCCATTATTGGCTTTACGGGAACCCTCCTGATGAGGCTCCCCGGTCCCCTTACCGACAGCCAGGAAAAGCAGTTGCAAAATATTTCCGTCAGCTCTAAGCACCTGCTCTCCCTAATCAATGACCTCCTGGACCTGTCCAAAATAGAGTCGGGGAAAGTGGAACTGAACCTTGAAGTGTTGTCCTGTAATGCTTTGCTGGAAGAGGCGGCGGCGACATTGCGTCCCATGGCCGCAGGCAAGGGGTTGGCGCTGAAGGTGGAGACCCCTGCCCAGGACATAGGGCTACAAACAGACCGTCGGGCCCTAAGCCAGATTCTGCTGAACTTAATCAATAATGCCCTCAAGTTTACCCAAGTTGGCGAAGTCAGTATCCGCTTGGCAGAAAGTGGCGAACAAGTGAAAATCCAGGTTGCCGATACCGGCATTGGGATTAAGCCTGAGGATCAGGACAAGCTGTTTCACGCCTTTACCCAAGTGGGCAATGTCAACTCTTCTTGGCATGAGGGGACGGGTTTAGGCCTGCATCTTAGCAAAAAGCTGGCGGATCTATTAGGCGGATCCATCGAGTTTACCAGCCAGTACGGTGAGGGCTCTGTATTTACCCTCACTGCAGCCCAGGCGGAAACGGATTGAAACTGTCGCAGCGGATTCTGGTTATCAAGGATAATGAGACAAACCTGGAACTAATGGTCTATTTGCTGCGCTCCTTCAACTATGGGGTAATTACCACTGGCAATGGCGCCCAGGGCCTCGAGATTGCCCGCAGGGAAGTCCCCGACCTCATTATCTGCGATGTGCACCTTCCGGAGGTGGATGGGTTCGAAGTGGCCAAACAACTGAAAACCAGCGCAAAACTTAAGAATGTTCCCTTGATTGCCGTCACCGCCATGGCTATGGTGGGTGATCGGGAAAAGGTCCTTAACGCTGGTTTTGACTACTATGTCAGTAAGCCAATTATCCCCGAGGGTTTTATTCAAGAGGTGGACTCTATTATGCAGATCGGAAGAAGGGATCGGTAATGGCCACAATCCTCATTGTCGAAGACCATTATATGAGCAGACAGGTACTGTACACGCTTTTCGAAAGCACGGGCCATCGGGTGCTGGAGGCGTCCAATGGCTGGTCCGCCTTGACATTGGCCCGGAACAATCTCCCTGACCTGATTATTACAGATATTCTCCTGCCGTCCATGGATGGTGTTGAATTTGCCCAGCGCCTGCGGGCGGCTCCTTCTCTGACTGCAGTCCCTATTATCTTTTATACCGCCACTAGTCGCTTACCAGAGGAAATAAACTTGGGAAGTGCGTACGGGACCTGTCCTGTAATCCCCAAACCCTCTGCCCCCCAGGTAATACTAGAAACGGTCAATGAAGTGTTGGGCCTTGGGGCCGAAAACTGCCAGCAGAGTGAGTCGGCGTTTCTGCTCCAGGAAGATGTCTCCCCCCTGGGGGCCAGTTTACAGTTGGCGGTATTGATGGACCTAAGTCACAGCCTGGTTGCCCTCCGGGATCACCGGCAACTGCTCAATGTGGTTGCCAAAGCCGTCAGAGAGTTTCTAAACTGTAGCCATTCCTTACTGGCAGTAGAGGGTGACGATGGAAAGAAAAGTTACTACTTGGGCCGCGCCCAGGATGAGCCCTATAACTCATGCCCCTTGGGCCTGCATCCTCCTGTTGAAGCAATTGAGCGGGTGCTAACCAAGCAGGTTCCATTATGTTGGGCCAGTCAAGAGGGAATCGAATCCCCGGAAAATATGCTAGCGGTGCCCTTCGCAACCCCCAGCCGCGTCTACGGCTGGCTATGTCTCAAGGACAAATTGGATCAAACCTCCTTTTCCAGCGGGGATGAAGAGGCTGCCATGACTCTCAGCGCAAAAGCAGCTATGGCCTATGAGAACATTCTCCTCATCAATCAGTTGCGGGAAAAGGAGAAGTATATGGAAAGGATTGTAGCGGAGCGAACAGCCCAGTTGGAAAAGGCCAAGGCAGAGCTGATCAAGGTTCAGAAGTTAGAGTCTCTGGGGGTGCTGGCCGGGGGGATAGCCCATAACTTTAACAACGCCCTGACAGCTATTATGGGCCATACCCAGATTGCCAAGATGCAGAGTAAACCTGGTGAAAAGATATACAGGAACTTAGACTTGGCTGAAAGGGCATGTTTCGATGCCCAGTCTCTAACCCGGCAACTCTTGACCTTTGCCAAAGGGGGGAAACCGGTGCGAAAGGTTGTTTCACTTTTGGAGACTATCAGGTACACTGCCGAACTCACTCTGCAGAATTTGCTCGTGGATTGTGAGTACAGTCTTGACTCTGGGCTTTTGCCAACCAATGCCGATGCAGGTCAAATCGGCCAGGTCTTGAGCAATTTGCTTCTCAATGCCCGTCAGGCCATGAGGGAGCGGGGTCGGATTTGCCTTAGGGCAGAAAATCTATTTCTAGATGCAGTTTCGCCGCTTCCCCTGCCCGAGGGATATTATATTAAGATTTCTGTCGCCGACCAGGGGCCGGGAATATCCTCCGAGGATCTGCCTAAAATATTCGACCCCTACTATACCACTAAGGATAAGAGCCATGGCCTGGGCTTGGCCACTGCCTACTCCATCGTCAAGAACCATGATGGGCACATCACAGTGGAATCCCAGGAGGGGGTGGGAACCTGCTTCCACATCTTCCTGCCTGCTGCCAGTGAACTCCCGCCCCCAAAAGAAAAGCAGGAATTGACGCCCACCGTCGGCCGCATTCTGATTATCGAAGACAACGAATTTATCGCCCAGTCCCTGGCTGAAATACTGAGTATGAATGGGTACACGTCGGAATGGGTAAGCGACGGCAGCCAAGGGCTTGACCTCTACCAGGAAGGGATGCGGGGGGATAAGAAGATCAGCGCTGTGATCATGGACCTCACAATCCCGGGAGGGATGGGGGGCAAGGAAACCATTAAGCGCTTGCGGCAAATGGACCCCCAGGTCATCGCCCTGGTAATCAGCGGTTACTCCAATGACCCGGTGATGTCCAACTACCGGGAGTACGGGTTCAGCGGCGCCCTTTCAAAGCCCTTTAACTTTGACGATCTCTTGGCAGAATTACAGAGATTGCTCCAATAGAGAAAGAAAAGGGCCAGGGAATAATCCCCGGCCCTGATTTTACGGCTGTGGACGGTATTCGGGTAGGCCGCTTTCTTCTAATACCAGGGCGGCGGCGCCTGTTTTGACATTGACCTGCCACCAGTCATGGCCCTTCCCATCCTTGCGGTCTCTCAGGTAGTTGACATAATCGCTATGCTGGGACCAGTTTAGGGGCAGTCGGCCTTGGAAGGGCGCCGGCTTCTCCTGGCTTTTGACGATATAGAGCTTTTCCAGAAGCAGTTCCTGAACGGCTTTCTCATTAACCAAGACCAGGTCCCAGTAACCCGTCTCGTTATTGTTGCCGGTCTGGGTTGCGGTATAACGCAAGGCGGCGATCCATTGGCCATCGGGCGCCCAGGAGAACCACAAGGGGTAGGCGAACTCGGAATAGGTCAAGTACATGTCCTGACTTAAAAGGTCAACCCTATTGGGGACTCCCTTGCTAATCAGCCCGGTATATTTTTGTAAGAACAGATTCTCGGGATCCGACAAAGCTATATATCTGGGCAGGCCTATGCTATTAGGGATAACTGGGTCTCTATCCATATGCAGGATATTAAATATGTCGTAAATCTGGGCCAGGCCGGACCCGTCATCATTGGCTATGCTCAGGCCGGTGTAGTAGAAGGTGTCCATTGCCCCATCGGGGTCGTAGACGCCGGTGGCAACAATTAATCCCTCGGGCAGGGGATAGGGCAGGGAAGCATCCGCTATCCCACCTTGAACTTGTC
>DAIOXA010000191.1:3361-3972 GCA_036758185.1 Bacillota bacterium | reverse complement strand
GGGCAAGGGAAATACCGTATGCCTAACCCTGCCGTCTAACTCCCTGTCCAGCAGCAGGTATTCGCCTTTGCGGGGCAGGATGTCGTAGCGTTCTACCCCCGCCATGGCAGCCAGGATGTCTGTATAAACACCGGCGGCATTAATGATGACCTTGGCGCCCAAAAAGCCTGCCGTCGTTTCCAGGCCCAGGATGCGGTCCTCTTTAGTCCGGACCCCGGTGACCTGGGTGTTGAACATAAAGATGACGCCGTTATTCGCGGCTACTTCGGCGAGCCCTAAGGTCATATCCCAGGGAGAGACGATGCCCGCCGTGGGGGCGAAGAGCGCCGCCACAACTTCGGGGCATAGGTTGGGCTCACGGTTCAGCGCATCGTCCCGCCCCAGGATGGTAAGGTCGGGGACGCCATTGGCCCTGCCTCGACGTAGCAGAGTTTCCAGCTGCCCTTCTTGCCCAGCCATGGCCACTACCAGGGAACCGTTTTGCCGGAAGGGCACGTCCAGCTCCCGGCATAGGCGGGGATACATGGCATTGCCCTGGATATTGAAGTCGGCTATTAAGGTGCCGGGTAGGGGATCATATCCGGCATGGATGATACCGCTGTTGGCGCGGC
>DAIOXA010000191.1:1043-3351 GCA_036758185.1 Bacillota bacterium | reverse complement strand
GTAGCCATGGCCACATCAGGCCCCTGCTCCACCACCAACACCTTGAGCTGGAATCTGGATAAATAGTAGGCCGCCCCACACCCGATAATACCCGCCCCGATAACAATGACATCCTGCACTTGCCCCACGCTCCTCTCTTTCACAAAGCAAAAAGGCCGCAGCAATTACACGCAGGTAATTGTTGCGGCTCTCCATATCTCAGCCGAATCCTTCGCAGAAGTATTCTCTTGAGTACATTTTACTCTACCCCTAGGGAAATGACAAGGGAAATTAGGTGGATACCTGGATTTCGGTGTCCAGCCAGGCGCCCCGACGCTGCCACACGTAGAGGATCAGCCATTCCACCACAACTGACAGGGCAATGGCCCACCAGATTCCATCCACCGGCCAGCCCAACAGCAAGGTGCCGATGGCAGCCATGGGCAGCTTAACTAGCCAGTTAGAGATAAAGCCAGCCCAGAAGGTTGGCATGGTGTAGCCTGCACCCTTAAAGATACCACCCAGGACGCTACTGCTGGCCCCCAGCACTAACCCTAAGCTACAGATCCGGACATAGCCGATGCCGGCAGCCAGAGCGATCGCATTATCTCCCAAGAACACGACACTGATGGGAACGGCCAAGGCAAAGTAGAGTCCGCCGATGGCGACTTGCACCGCAATCCCCATTACAATCAAGCGCCGGGCAGCCAGACGGGCCAGGGCCTTATCGCCGACGCCCAATACCTGTCCAACTAAGGTTGTGGCCGCCACCGAAAGGCCACTGATGAACACAAAGATCAGGCCGATGATGCGTTGCCCTGCCCCAAAGGCGGCCCCCGCCGCTTCGCCATAGCCCCTCATGACCAGCCAAAACATCACTGTGCCGGTGGAGGAGCGGGCGGCGGACTGCAGACAGGCGGGCATTCCGATCTTTAGTATGCTGGTCAAGATGGAAGCATTAAAGGGAGCGATGAGGCTGGTTACCCCAAGATCCTTGCGCCGAAACAGGATGACCACGAGGATGACTAGGGCTAGGGCATTGGCGGCTGTGGTGGCCCAGGCTGCCCCCAGTACCCCCAGAGCCGGGAAACCCAACCAGCCAAAGATCAAGAGGGGGTCCAAGATGATGTTGAGGCCATTGGTCACCAGGATCACCAGCATGGGCGTCCTGGTATCGCCGATGCCGTGCAGGGCGGCACTGACGGAGGTGGTGCAAAAGGTAAAGATAAGGCCCAACACAGTAATATATAAGTAGTTCACGGCCAGGGGCAGGATGTCCAGGTCTTCGGTAAACATCGACAACAAGGGCTGGGCAAAGGCCGTGACCAATACTCCGATTACCACCGCAAAACCCAGAGCCAGCCAAAAGCTATGGGCAATAACATGGGACATAACATCGCGGCGGCCGGCCCCCTCAAAGCGGGCAATCATGGCTACTGTGCCGATGCTAATGGCCTCAGTCAAGGACATGAATACCCAGAGCAATGAACCTGCCAGGGAGGGAATAGCGACCAGCACTGCGCCCAGGCGGCTGACCCAAAAGGTATCCACCAGGTTAAAACCCATGTGCAGGCCGGCGCCCACCATAACTGGCCAGGAAAGTTTCCAAATGTCGCTGTACAGATTGGCGGCATCTAATTTCAGTAAACGGGTCTGAGTAGCTTCAGACATGGGCATCCCTCTTCCCCCCAGAAATAATAAGCCCGGGAATTAATCCCGGGGCAAGGCCAGAGGCAAGACCTCTTTTTCCATGACCAACCAGCGGTCGGGGACATGGCTTTCGACACAGTGGTCTAGGTAAGGCTTGACATCCCCGTAGATCTCGGCGGGAATGGCCGAGGTTAAGTACTTGCATTGGCATTCCTTGGCGCAGATGATGCCCTGGAGCAGGTCCAAGGTCACGTGGGGACGGGCATCGACATAGCGCAGCACCATGGTATCTCCATGCCAGAGGACAACGGCGACGCCAGCCACCATTCCCTCCTCCTGGTACAGGTAGACCTGTTCCTCTTCCAGGAGTTTGGCCAAGTAAGCCTTGGTGAACCCGCGGATAGAAAAGTCACCGCCAAAAATCAGGCCTTCGCTACGGCGATAGGTCGTGCTGTATTGTAAGTAGTCCCAGACTTCGTCCAGCAAATCCACCCCCGCTGGTTTTAGGGGATTAGCCGAAGTAGACTTCTTGCGCAACTTCTCCTGGTATGCCACCACCCAGCTTCCCCTCCGCTCAAAATCTAAATTGCGTTGAAGGGCAGCCTGGGTCTCCCAGTTCTCTGTCAAGGTGAGGGTGCGCACGATATTGCATCCCCTCTCCTGAGCTTCCTGCAACAGG
>DAIOXA010000191.1:517-1033 GCA_036758185.1 Bacillota bacterium | reverse complement strand
AATTGCCGCCCAATGGTCTCCTTACGGTATTCTGGGCGCAACTTGATGCCCATTATCTGCGCTTCTGTAGGTGCGGGAAAGGTCAAACAGCAGAAGCCGATGATGCTGTCTTCAGCCTCTGCCACATACAGGCTGCCCTGCTGCATCCAAGTATTGTGAACCAAATGGACGAGTTTAGAATCATAGTGCTTGCTGATCTCGGAAATGACAATCCGGTCTGTCTCGGTGGCTTGTCGAAGGTTAAACAACTCAATTCCCTCCTGTCCTGCTAGAAATAAAGTGCTCAACTAAGCTGCAAACATAAGCCGATACCGGCTCCAATAGCAACATATGACCTCCCCCTTCCACCCCATGCAACTCTTTATCGGGGGAGGACAAATTATTATATATGTACTTGGCGCTGCGCACCTCGATGGTGCGATCCTGGCTGCCTTGCACAATTAGGGTGGGGACCTGAATGCTGGCGTAGGCAGCCTTGGCCATCCTAACCAGGTAATTCAAGTCGGCAATGTTCTT
>DAIOXA010000191.1:0-506 GCA_036758185.1 Bacillota bacterium | reverse complement strand
AACCGAAACTCCTGACCCTTGCCCAGCTCGGCGTACTTCTGGGCATACCGCAGGATCCCGGCAAACCGAGCCCGGCGCGGCCAAATCCAGATGGGGGCGGCAATGGAAACCAGGCCCTGGACTGAATTGCGGGCAGCCGCCATGGCAGCCAGGGTCCCTCCCAGGGAAAACCCCACCAGCCATACTTGAGGGCATTGCCCCTGTAGTGCGGCCAATTCATCTTCCACAGCGGCCAACCAGTCCCCGGCCCCATATTTCTCCATGTCCTGGTAGTTGGTACCGTGACCGGGAAGGAGAACCTCTTGCACAGTATATCCGCCCTTATGTAAGTGTCTGCTCAGGGGACGAACATCCAAGGGACAGCTGGTAAAGCCGTGAACTAGTAAGCACCCCGTACTGCCTCCGACCAGGGACAGGGGTGCAAGTGCTGGCTTGGGCATGTTACCTACCCCCTTCCATACATTATACCCTCTGGACGTAATTTAGACAACAGCGTGCGCCACCGG
>DAIOXA010000190.1:0-3989 GCA_036758185.1 Bacillota bacterium | reverse complement strand
ACATCTCAAGGGTGCTGGCTGACTATGACCGGCAGAGAGGGGTCGCAGGGTAGGGCTCTTTTGGCAAAATAAGAGTGACGGCTGAACTCTCACTTCTGCGGCGTGATGACGGTCAAGTTGCAACGTCATTGGCGGTGAGAGTTACGCCGTCAGAATTCGTGAGTGGCGACACTAGAGGCCCATACTCATTATAAAAGGCAATAATTTCGTCATCATTTCGAGGGTCCATGTTAAGGATTCTAGGCAGAATAGACTCATCTTTAAAAGGATTAATTGCTTTTGAAGGCGTAATGACCGAACCATTATTTGTGATAGAAGGTTGATGATCTCGATGGTTATAGCTAAACTCACCGTCAAATTCATCACTCTCTTTAAACCATTGGGCAACAATATAATCCTCAGGGCTTCGGCCCTGGACAGAGAGACCTTCAACGATAGTGTAGGGAGCATGAACAAATTGGAAACCGGCATAACTATATTCAGTATTCAAGGATGTAAACTTATGTGATTGCCCTGATATGCTTTTTTCTGAACTCATTTTGCGGCCCCTTTCAGCTTTCTAAAAGATAAGCATAGGATAAGCATAAAATTGCTGGATTTCTCTTACTCGAAAGTATATCATTCTCCTAAAGCATGTTCAAGGAGGAGGACAAGTAATGCTTAGATTGACATTAGAACGACGGAAACGGAATCTCACGAGGGCAAAGTTAGGTGCTTTGGCAGACATTCATCCAAGCGAAATTGGAAGAATAGAAAGTGGGCGGCTAAAGCCCTACGACCCCTGGATTCTACGCCTAGAGAAGGTGCTTGGCGTTCCTGGGGACGAGCTCTTTGAGGAAGTAGACGACATTGACAACGGACAGTGCGGTTAGAGGAGGTGGATGAGGATGGAAGCTCTAAAACCGCAAAAAAAACTTACCTATTCAGTTATTGAGGTGGCAAAGATGTTGGGTATCAGTCGTGGTAAGGCATATGAACTAGTTAACAGTCGCAATGGTCCTGCTGCATTCAGGGTAGGCAATAGGATCCTTATTCCTGAGGTAGCACTGGAGAGGTGGGTCAATGAGCAAGCTAAAATCGGTGGTTAACTTACCGTGCCGAAAGTCCCGCCAGTCATCCACGGTTTTTCCATGCGCCAAAGTGGGTTGTCTATATTTATGGGAATGGGCAATTGCCGAGGTTGTTGAGGGGAAAGGAAAGTGAGGTATGAGAGGAGGATATTTTCCATTGCCGAAGACACTCTTCACAAATGCTTTCCCCACGATAGGGTTACCTGCCATAGTGCTTTATGCCATGATACTGGACAGGCTATCTTTGTCAGAAAAACTGTAAACGTCAAATACTCCCCACCTAGACACCATCTCCTTCCTCATGGGACAATTTCTTAAAGAAATTGCCTGAGGGAGGAGTTTTCAATGAGCAAGCAACAACTACGTCAGATCTGGTCAGCCAGAGTAGCAGAATTCAAGGCCAGCGGTCAGAGTGTACCTGCCTGGTGCGCAGAGCAAGACCTTAAACCCCACCAGCTCAGATACTGGCTGAGAAAAGATCGGGAGTCCAGTAAACCGACTGAATGGATCCCCCCAAACCTAGGGAATAATTCCGAAACGGCTGTGACCCTGCGTGTTGGCCAGGTTGCTATTGAAGTACGTCCCGGCTTTGACCCGAATCTTTTGCTCTCAGTGGTCAAGACCCTTACTGCTCTGTGCTAGCCGTCTATAGCCAGGTCTACCTGGCGGCAGGCTGCACCGATCTACGTAAGTCAATTGACGGATTAGCCGTGCTGGTCAAGGAGCGGTTCCAACTGGATCCCTTCTCTAATTGCCTCTTTGTTTTCTGTAACCGCAATCGAGATAAGTTGAAGATCCTGCATTGGGAGCACAATGGCTTTTGGCTTTACTACCGAAGACTGGAACGGGGAAAATTCGAGTGGCCAGCCCATGCTGAGGCCATGACTGCCATCAGTAGAAGAGAGCTAAGATGGCTGCTAGATGGTCTGCAAATAAAGCAAATACATGCCCATCGTGAGGTCACGGCACGCACTGTGCTGTGACTATATTTTTTGCCTGAGAACCCTAGAAAATAAAGGGTTTCCGGCACTTTTGTCGAATAATATAAGTATGGAAAACGCAGTGAAATTCGCCGCCGAACTACATGAAAAATGTGCTCTGCAGGAACAGACAATTACCACACAAAAGCAGAAGATTGCAGAGCTCACGGCCAAGGTAATCTGGTTCGAGGAACAATTTCGCCTGAGCCAGCATAGAAGTTTCGGGCGCTCCAGCGAACAACAGGCGGGCTCCCAACAGCTAAGTATTTTCAATGAAGCTGAAGTGGAAGCTAAGACTAAGGCCGAACCAACAATTGAAGAAATTACCTATCGTCGCCGCAAGAAGCAGGGTAAGCGTGAGGAGAAGCTTGAGAACCTGCCAGTGGAAACGATTGAATACCGCCTGTCCGATGAGGAACGGGTCTGTTCCTGCTGCGGCGGAGAATTACATGAGATGAGCACCGAGGTAAGACAAGAACTGAAGATTATTCCCGCCGAGGTCAGCGTGGTTAAGCATGTGCGTCACGTATATGCCTGCCGCCGGCGTGAGCGTGAAAATGTTAAAACCCCTATCGTTACAGCTCCCATGCCAAAACCGGTGTTACCTGGCAGCTTAGACTCTCCATCAAGTATGGCCTACATAATGTCCCAGAAGTATGTGGAGGGAATGCCCCTTTACCGCCAGGAACAGCATCTGGCGCGCTCCGGAGTTGACTTGTCTCGTCAGACGCTGGCAAACTGGTTGCTAAAGGGCTCAGAGCTATGGCTGCAACCGCTTTTCCAGCGGATGCATGAGCACCTTCTGGAGCAGGATATCCTCCATGCGGACGAGACCACCTTGCAGGTGCTTCAAGAACCTGGGCGTGGGGCCGGGAGCACGTCCTCCATCTGGTTATACCGCACCGGGCGAGATGGACCACAGATGGTGCTCTTTGACTACCAGACAACCCGGGCAAGCAAGCATCCGGTAAAGTTTTTGGCAGGGTTTAAGGGGTATTTGCATGTGGATGGTTATGCCGGCTACAATGCAATCCCCAATGTCACCTTGGTGGGATGCCTTGCTCATGCACGGCGCAAATTTAATGACGCTCTAAAGGCCTTGCCGTCAGGGCAAAAAGATGCAGATGTGCCCGCAAAGGAAGGACTGAACTTCTGCAACCAGCTATTTTCCATTGAGCGCAAGCTGGCCGAGCTGACGCCGGAGGAACGTTACAAACAGCGCTTAGAACTCAGCCGTCCGGTACTGGAGGCTTTTTCGGCATGGGTAAAATACCAGACCCCACGGGTACTGCCGAAAAGTGCCCTAGGGCAAGCAATTGCATATTGCAAAAACCAGTGGCCCAAACTCATTGCCTTTCTTCAAGATGGACGGTTGGAGATTGACAACAACCGCAGCGAACGTTCCATTAAGCCTTTCGTAATAGGCCGCAAGAACTGGATGTTTGCCAACACTCCCAGGGGAGCGACGGCCAGCGCTACGATCTACAGCATTGTTGAATCTGCCAGGGAGAACGGCTTAAACCCCTACAGCTATTTAAGATATCTATTTGAGCAACTCCCCAACATGGACATTCAAGACAAAGTAGCTTTAGACACCATGTTGCCCTGGGCGGATGAGATTCCGGAGTTCTGCAGGGTAAATAATAGGTGAATTATGTTAGGGCCCGTCTTGCAAGAAAGGCGGGTTATTTTGTGCCAATTTAGGTGTGGACTATTTGACGCTTACGTTGATCAATAAAGCTATACCCCGATTTCCTCGGGGTTTTTAAGTGCAGTAATTATAGCATATGTGGCTAGGGAAGCCGGAGTTTTTTGCGACAGAAAGGTCCGTCCCCGGTGTCGCAGCCAGTGTCGTACAACAAAAAAAAACCCTCAGACCCTTGTCTGATATGCTCCCCTTTGAGTAGACACCTGAAATAACAAAAATTCAGGACTACAC
>DAIOXA010000189.1:0-4022 GCA_036758185.1 Bacillota bacterium | reverse complement strand
CCAACTGGTATATCCGCCGGGCCCGACGCCGCTTCTGGGCGTCGGAATTGGATGATGACAAGCGGGCGGTCTACAACACCACCTATGAAGTCCTGCTGACGGTGACCAAGCTCATCGCGCCCTTCGCTCCCTTTACCGCCGAGGAATTGTATCAGAATCTCGTCGCCGGCCAGGAGTCGGTACACCTGACAGAATTCCCCGGGGTCAATACCGCCCTCATCGACTCCCAAGTTGAGAAACGCATGGACTTGGCCCGCAGCTTAGTTGGCCTGGGTCGGGCCGCCCGGGAGCAAGTCAAGATCAAGGTGCGCCAGCCCCTGCACAAGATCCTGGTGGATGGCATGTTCCAGCAGCTCCTTACCGGCCTGGTCCCCCTCATGGAGGAGGAACTCAACGTCAAGGCCGTGGAATTTGTCGCCGACCTCACTCAATACATGGAATACCAGCTCAAGCCCAACTTCCCCGTGGCCGGCCCCGCCCTGGGACCCAAGATCAAGGAGTTTGGCGGTGTCCTGGCCCGGCTCAATGCCACCGAGGTAGCACCCAAGTTAGAAGCTGGAGAAGAGATCGCCGTCACCCTGGGTGGGGAAGAGACCATGGTCTCCAAGAACCTGGTCAACATCACCATCACCGCCCGGGAAGGCTTTACCGTAGAGATGGAGAGCAACCTCTTTGTCATCCTGGACACCACCCTGACCCAGGATCTAATTGATGAGGGGCTGGCCCGGGAATTCGTGTCCAAGGTCCAGCAACTGCGCAAGCGCAATGACTACCAGGTCGCCGACACCATCCACATCGTCTATGACGGCGATGATGGGGTGGCGGTAGCGGTGGAGGCCTTCCGGGATTATATCCAACAGGAGACCCTGGCCCTGAGCATCCAGCGGGTGCAGGATTCTAGTCTAGAGCGGCAGAACCTCAATGACCACCAGACTGGTATCAAAACCGAAAGAGCATAAGCAAACGCGACATGAGGACGCGCGACATCGGGGACGGGACTTCTTCCCGCGCGATGGAAAGTCCCGTCCCCGATGTCGCGCCATAATTCCCCTGACCGATAGGATTTATTGTTAAAAAGGACGGCGCTGGCAGGGAATTGGGATGCTGGTAGCCGTCTTTTAGTGTAAAATAATAGGTGACAATGCCGCATCCCATGTGTTGCGCATAGGTAGGAGGGATTGTATGCCAAGAAGTGTTTTGATTAGCATCTTGGTAATCGCCGTGGTGCTGACGATTAGCTTTGGTGCTGTTGCCTATACTGCAGTGCGGGAGCAAAGGACTACGGCAGCAACTGTGCAAGAGTTGAAGGAATTTCTGGCCCATATCGAGAAGGAGGGTGCTGCCAAGGCACAGGGTCTGGAAGCACAGATTTCTCGGTTAGAAGGGGAGAACTTAGCCCTAGCCGACCGAATCTCTCGAGCTGGTCATGGTTTTGTCCTGGTTGAGGATGTGGACCCCACCATTGTCATCGACTTGCGCTATTCTACCCCAGACAATTTTACCGGTCAGCAGGTCTACCCCCGGGCGGTGGCTATCCTCCGGCCCGAGACGGCGGCCAAGCTTGCAGCAGCCAATGCCGAGTTCCGGGAGCTGGGCTATACCCTCAAGGTCTGGGATGCCTACCGGCCTGCCTGGGCAGAGCGGGAACTGTGGCATGCCACAAGTGCCAAGGCCTATGTCGCCGATCCCCGCTATCCTTCCCGGCACAACCGGGGGACCACGGTGGATGTCACCCTGGTGGATGATGATGGCAATGAGTTGGCGATGCCCACGCCCTTTGACGAATTTTCGGAGCGGGCGGGGCGTAATTATTTGGACATGGCTGCCGGGGCCCGGGAGAATATGGACTTGCTGACCCAGGTCATGGTCCGCCACGGCTTTTCCACCATCGGCAACGAGTGGTGGCACTTCGACGATGCCCAGTGGCGGGATTACCCTGCCGTCGATATTAGCTTTGAACTTTTTTTGGACCAGTAGTGCGCGCGACTCCGGGGACGGGACTTCTGCCCGCAGGAAAAGTTCGGGATGTCAACGCCATTGATCGGTAGTGTATTTTGCCTGTTTCTGCTCCTCCCCCTAGCGAATAAAGTGTACTATTAGGGGGGAATAGAGCATGAGATATTATCAGTTGCCCCGCAAGGGCTATAAAAAATTCAAGACCAAGACCAGGGTGTACACCTGGAGAAACACTAAATTGGTGCCCATTACCACGAAATCCCGGTGCAAGCCCTGAAGCAAGCCGTCCCGTTCCTGAGGAACGCTCACTAAGCAATATCTTATTCTCCGGAGGTTGCATACATGTCCCATCAAATCAATGAAGAAAACATGGCTGGCGCGGGCGCATTCTTTTTGCCTGGTCTGTCGCTGCGCTGGTATTCCCAGCTGGATTCTACTAACAGCCTGGCCCTAATTGAACCTGGACTGCCTGGGGGTACGGTCATTGCCGCAGACAGTCAGTGGGCAGGGCGGGGGCGCTTGGGCCGTAACTGGCTGTCACCGCAGGGGTTGAATCTCTACCTCAGCCTGGTCCTGTACCCTCAACTGCCCAGGGAGCACTGGGGCGGCTTTTCCCTGGCTGCCGGCGTTGGGCTGGCCCAAGGCTTGGGGGAACTGGATCTGCACCCCCGGATAAAATGGCCCAACGATATCCTTTGGCAGGGGATTAAAATGGCGGGAATCTTGCTTGAGACCAAGGAGCAGCGCCTGGTTGTTGGGGCCGGGGTCAATGTCAACCAGGAGGAGTTTCCCTTGGGCCTGCATGCAACCTCCATCAGGATAGCGACGGGGATAGCATGGCGCAGGGATCTCCTGCTGGCGGTGTTCAGTAGGGAGATATATCGCTGGTGTATGCTCTGGGAGCAGGGACTCTTTGACCAGGTAATCTCAGCTTGGCGACAGCATGATTCTGTCTTGGGTCAGCAGGTCACCATCCACCGCGGCGAGGAAGCGATAGAGGGAACTGCCGTGGATGTGGAAAGCAGCGGTGCCTTGGTGGTTGAAGATCGTCACGCTTTTCGGCATGTTTTGCATAGCGGTGAGGTTAGTTTCCGCAAGAATTAGGAATAAATTGGATGATCAAAGCGGCGAAGGGGGCTTGTCCCCATCGCCGCTTTACTTTTATAATAGAATACATAATGTTATTGCCCAGGAAATTGTCATTATCGCTCAGTATAGGCAGGAATGACTGGTATATTGTCGAATGTTATAATAGCTGAGTACTTTTAGAGGGGATGAACCAATTGATATCGTTTCTAAATGTAAACTTCACCTACCCAACGGGTACCAGCGCGCTGTCCAATGTCAGTTTCCAAATTGACAAGGGAGAATTTGTTTTCCTGGTTGGTGCCAGCGGCGCGGGCAAGTCATCGGTTTTAAAATTAATTTTTCGAGAGATTATTGCCAATTCGGGTCAAGTAATTGCCTTAGGGCACAACCTTACCCGAATGAAGCGACGGGATGTTCCCTACCTCCGCCGCCAGATAGGCGTGGTCTACCAGGACTTTCGCCTGTTGTCGGATAAGACGATGGCAGAAAACGTGGCCTTCGCCTTGGAGGTCATAGAGGCAAATCCCAAGGACATTCTGCGCCAAGTCCCTCGAGTGCTGGAAACAGTCGGACTGCGGGGAATGGAAGAACGCTACCCCCATCAATTGTCGGGGGGAGAGCAACAGCGGGTGGCTATGGCTAGGGCTTTAGTCAACAACCCGCCCTTACTGATTTGCGACGAACCCACCGGCAACTTAGACCCTGGAACGTCTTGGCAAATTATTAGCTTACTTGATCAGATCAACATGCTGGGCACCACAGTGCTAATTGCAACCCATGACAGAGAAGTTGTCGATAGGATGAACCGCCGGGTTATCGAACTCCAAGACGGTGTCCTCGTTCGCGATGCCAGCAAAGGGGCCTACGCTCATGAAGTTTAGAAACAGTCTCTATTACCTTAAGGAAGCTGGCCTGGGGGTCTGGCGCAATGGGTGGATGACTGTGGCATCCATAACCGTTGTCGTCCTGACCCTGTT
>DAIOXA010000188.1:3145-4059 GCA_036758185.1 Bacillota bacterium | reverse complement strand
ATAATCACCAGATTGGTGGAGGAGGAAGGAGAAATCCCTCCCGGGAGACTCTTCGTTGTCGGGGATGAGAAGCAGTCTATTTACCGATTCCGGGGGGCCGAGGTGCGAGGCTTTGATGCTGTGCGACGCAGGCTGACCAAGGACAACCCTCTACGGGAGAAGCAGATAACCTGCAACTACCGGTCCCGGCAACCCCTCATCGACATGGTCAATGGCCTCTTCTCCCGGCTCATGGATCAGAGTAAAGGCAGTGAAATCAAGTACACCAAGCTCACTGCTCATCGTGTTGAGGAGGGGCGCTGTGCTGAACTGGCAACTTGTGTTCCCGGTGAAGGCGAGTCCACGGCAGAAGCCGAGGCCCGCACCCTGGCCGCCAAGATAGAAGAGTTGGTGACTCGGGGCGAGGTTACCGTCGCCCATGGCGGCAGCAGTCGTCCCTTGACTTTTGGCGACATCGCCGTCCTGGTCCGAGCCCGGACCCACCTCAAGGAGTACGAACACAACCTGCGCCTTGCGGGAATTCCATACACCGTTGTGGGCGGGGTCGGCTACTACCAGCAGCAGGAAGTCCAGGATATCATCAACTTGCTGAGGGTTGTGGACAACCTTCGGGATGAGCTGTCCCTGACTGCTGTGTTGCGCTCGCCCCTCTTTGCCCTGGATGACGATAGCCTCCTGGCCCTGGCCCGGGCACGGCGGGAACAGGGAGGGACGCTATTGGACCATGGGCATGTTCTCAACTCAGAACCTCACCGACGCCTGGAGCGTGCGGCAGGGATAATCGCCGAATTGCGTAGCTCCCGGGGAGCCCTGGAAGTTCCTCACTTGGTTGCCTTGGCCTTCGACCTGACCCAGGCCCGGGAGTTCAATTTGACGCGCTTTGCCGGGTTGCAGCGCCATGCCAATTTAGAGAA
>DAIOXA010000188.1:0-3063 GCA_036758185.1 Bacillota bacterium | reverse complement strand
TGAAGAATCAGATTCGGTCAAAATAATGACCATCCATGCCAGCAAGGGTTTGGAGTTCCCCGTGGTTATCTTGCCATCCTGTTCCACGGGGCTAAACCCCAGCTATGGCAACATGCTTGTGGATGATGAGGGACACCTAGCCTTCAAATATCCCTGGGATTGCACCATCTGGCAACAAGCCTGTGCTGAGGAACGGCAAAGCCAAGAGGAAGAGTATAAGCGTATCCTCTACGTCGCCGTCACTCGGGCCAGGGATAGATTCGTGGCCCTGGTAAGAGAACCAAAGAGAAAAGAGACCTCCTTGAACTACTGGCTGCAGGAATTTGCTGCCGATTCACCCCAGCATTTCCACCTGACCCAATCGGGGCAACAAGGAGGACTCAATATTCAGCTACCCTTTCCCCTACCCCAGCCCCTAGCAGGGGAAGATAAGGGGATTAAAACTATCTTTCCCGGCTTTGCCACCTTGGGCAACGCCAGAGCCTTCCGCTACTTCACCATCACTCAGTCCATGCTGTGGCACCAAGATCGACAACTTTTCCGCCGCCGTTATTTGTCCCGATGGTTGGAGACTGAGCCTATCTCTGTACAGGCAAAAGAAGAAGGCTGGGAGCATGAACCCGGTGGGGCCGACTTCGGTTCCCTCCTCCACCAAGCTTTGGAAGTCATCTCCGCCGAGACGGATGTCGCATCCCTTGTCAGGACCTTGGTGCCAGAATGCTTTCCCCAGGCAACTAGGGAACAGCGGGACAGAATCTTTTATTCCGCCAGGACCCTTCTGGAGGCATACCAGAAAGAGCCGGGGCCCCAAGGTGAGTTCAGCCAGTCCCTCTCTGAGCAAGAATTCTACTATCGTCTGGGGGATGCCCTGTTCCATGGTTTTATAGATCGAGTTCTCATCGCCCAAGACCATGTTGCCATCTTGGACTACAAGAGCAACAGAATCCCCCAAGAGGGAATTGAGCCTCTGCTGGAAATGTACACACCCCAGCTCCAGTTCTATGCCCTGGCAGTACAAAGGATATATAACAAGCCCGTGCGCGCCTACCTGCAACTGCTGCGTCGGCCACCGGGCCAGCAGCTGACGGAAATATCCCTGGATCCCCAGCAATTGCATCGTCTTCAGACCGAACTGGAGGAATTCGTCCGCTACTGTCAAGGCTAATGGGGATGTCCCTACTTTTGCCCACGGCCTATATTGATATTTTCCCTCACTATTTTTAGGCCCCATGACACAAGAAAACACCCTCTGAAGGGTGTTATTTCTTTAATTGTGCTTTCAGCCAGGAGGCCAGATCATTGTGCCAATCCAATTCGCCATGGCCGCTGTGGGCGTGTTCCTTATATACTAGCTTTGCCCCTTTATCCCTTAGGGCTTCAATGATCTTCCGGACATGGTGCACAGGGACGGCACAATCCTTGGCGCCATGCACCACCAGCAAGGACATTTTCTTGGCGTTTTCGCTAAAGTCAAGGGGATTGAATCTATAGTCCAGGTCAAGGTCTTCTCTGCTAAAGGGCAGACTAGGAATACCGGAGATTATGGCCAAGCCGGCAAAATGTCCCGGGTGGCGCAGGCCGGTATGCCAGGCGCCAAATCCACCCATGGAGAACCCGCCCAAAAAGATCTTGCTCCAGTCCAGGGGTAGGCGCTTCTTGAGGATTGAAAGGTTGAGCATGACATCGGTCTCATCCTGGTTAAGGTAGTAACCGCTGGCAGTACGGGCACGGGGAAACAGAAGGACTATTCCCAGCTTGTCAGCCAGTTTGAGCAACTCGTGATTAGCAGCTAACTTTTGCTCGTCGACGCCACTGTTATGGAGGAGCGCCAGCAGTGGCCACTTTTGCTCCAGGTTAAATCCCTTTGGCAGGTACAGGGAATAGGCCTGTAAGCTTCCATCCACTTGCGAGCGGAAGCCCCTCCGGGATAATCCTGGAAGGTCGGCAATGGGGTTCTCTCCATTGCGGAGGCCGTCCCGAATCGTTCTGGCCTCTGCATATCCAGATAAGTCGGGCTTAGCCCAGGGGCATCTGTCTAGCTCCCTTTCCAGCCATTCTAGCTTGGCCAGGGCTGTGTGGACGGCGCCGGGATAGAGGCAATTAATATCCTCTTCCAATTTTAGCAGGTCGCTTCGGACCGCCGCCACTTCTTGGGGATTGAGGACAAATATATCGTGGAGCTTAACAAAATTCTTGCCGCTACCCTGACCGCTAACTTCCAATGTGTAGTTACCAGTTGGCAATGGCCGTTGCGGACTCCACTTCAGGGTCCAGTGATGGCAACCCGAGGCCAGTTCCACCGAGGAGCTGTGAGTTTCCAGTATAGTATTGCCATCCTTGATGGTAAAATCCAGTCTGGCAGGGCAGGTCTTGGGATTAAACAGTCCCAAGTTAATCTGCAGGGGATCCTCTCCTCGCCAACAACTGCGGGTCAAATAAGACTGAGCCAGGGGCCGGGATATTTCAGTACAGGCAATTTGCACTGGCAGGAGGCGTCGGAGATCGGTGGTCTCGGTACTATAATTGGCATCGGGGATTAACTGGTAAACAGTAAGCCCCTCGGCCAACTGGCGAACAAAGGTGAGGTTTAGGGCAATGGTCTCATAAAGGAGAGGTCGTAGGGGTTGCAGCACCGACCAGGGGATGGTGACTGAGAACCTGGCCTTCCCTTTATCCTGCTGGAACTTATATTTAACCTTTGCACAGTCAAGCTTTGGAAACCGGGTGCAGCCACGTTTTACCCCTATAATCTGTGGTTTTTTGCTCGTCCCGGCGATTCCCAGCGACGTATAGCACTGCACCGGCTCACCCTCATATTGCTGAGAAATGGTGAGGAGCAAGCCGTCACCGTGCTGCCAAGCTCCCGCCCGGGCGGGATTTACCTGGCCGTCAACGTCAACGGTCACATAGAAGTTGACGCTGTCACTGGCCCAAAATGAGGTTACAGCACCGCCCTGTTCTGAACTAACTGGCGCCAGCTGAAACGAAGCCATCTCTTCAATGTGGGGGAAACGTTTGAGTTCTTCTGAAAAGGGAATAGAGAATGCTGGCCGGGGCCATGAC
>DAIOXA010000187.1:3314-4082 GCA_036758185.1 Bacillota bacterium | reverse complement strand
ATGGTGCGATTTGTTCGGGGGATATTGACCTACACACTGATTGTAGAGGGTATCGCAGCGGCAATTTTGGGCCTGCGCTTTGTTCCCCAAATGGGCTGGCTGAGGGGGTTGTACTGTGGAATCTTTCACTCGGTATCGGCCTTCTGTAATGCCGGGTTTGACATTATGGGAAATTACACCAGCCTCACGAATTATAGAGGCGATATCATTGTTAACCTTACCATCATGGCCCTGTTCATCTGCGGGGGCCTGGGTTTTACTGTAGCTGAAGACCTATCACAAAACTGGCGGAAACCCAGTCGCCTGGAATTCCACAGCAAGTTGGTTTTGCTGCTGACGGGATTGCTACTACTTTCTGCATTTCTAGTGATCTTTGCCTTGGAGTATTCCAATCCCATGACTTTGGCAGAACTTCCTTGGATGGAGAAGATACTGGGCGCGGCCTTTACTGGTGCTACTCCGAGGACAGCTGGGTTTAATACCCTGCCCACCAATCAATTAAGGCAGCCAACGTTGTTCTTTATGGTTATCTTGATGTTTATTGGCGCATCCCCTGCCTCCACCGGGGGTGGTATCAAGACCGCCACTCTTGGGGTTGTGCTGGTGGCAGTGTATTCCATGGTTAGGGGGGAAGCCGAGGCTGTGCTCTTTAGGCGTCGTCTGCCTCAATACATCATTCACAAAGCCTTGGCCATAATCATCATCGGGATTGGATTGGTTATGGCTGTAACCATGGTGCTCAGTATTTCCGAGCCCTTTGCGTTCCTG
>DAIOXA010000187.1:0-3304 GCA_036758185.1 Bacillota bacterium | reverse complement strand
GACTTTAGTATGCTTTGACTCCTTTATTATCAGTATTCTTGAACCAGAGTATACATTTATTCAAATACTATTTGAAGTAGTATCTGCCTTTGGTACCGTTGGGCTCTCCACCGGCATCACCGCCCAACTCTTGGGGCTGGGGAAAATTTTAATTATCTTTACCATGTTTGTCGGCCGGGTGGGAACCGTCACTTTGACTTTGGCCCTGAGCCAGAGCATGAAGGCTTATAACATCCGTTATCCAGAAGGACGGGTAATGGTTGGGTAGGAGGTTAAATGTGTGAAAAAGTCAAAACAAGCCAAACAGTTTTTGGTCATCGGTTTGGGCCGGTTTGGTCTCAGTCTAGCCCTTACCCTTAGGGATAAGGGTTGCGAAGTGGTGGGGATTGATTCCAGGGAAGATCTTGTTCAGCTTGCCTCAGAACACCTTACCCATGCCATGCAGTTGGATGCTACTGAAGAAAAAGCGCTGCTCTCCATAGGCGTCAAGAATTTTGATGTAGCAGTAGTGGCTATAGGTCAGGATATCGAATCCAGCATACTCTGCACGCTGATTCTCAAGGAGATCGGTGTTCCCTATGTGGTGGCCAAGGCTCAAAGCCACCTCCACGGTAAGGTCCTAAAGAAGACCGGGGCAGACAGGGTTGTCTTTCCCGAGCGGGATATGGGCGTGCGCGTAGCAAATAACCTTCTTACAACTAATTTGCTGGACTATATCGAGCTCTCCGAGGACTTCAGCATTATGGAAATAAAAGCCCCTGACTTTGCTGCAGGCAAGACCCTGGCCCAGCTAAAATTACGCAACCGATTTGGAATCAGTGTTATTGCCATCAAGCAAGATGACAAGAATATCAACGTATCCCCAGGTGCAGAGGATGTGATCAACGCCGAAGATATTTTGGTCGTGGTTGGCGAGAAGAAGCAGCTTGACCACTTGGATGCAGAGTGATGCTCACTTCCCGACATAATCCCGAATTTAAAGAACTAGTTAAACTGCAAAGCCGTAAGCACCGACAAAGGCAGGGGGTTTTTTTGGCTGAAGGCTTGCGCCTGGTGGCCGACGGAGTGGAGGCGGGATGGATACCTATGACCTTGGTCGTATCTCCGCCCCTGTTCAGCCCCCCGGCGGCTGAAAAAATTGCCCAGTGGGATTTCCCCCGCCTGGAGCTGGCGCCAGAACTGATGGGCCAAGTCGGAAGCACCAAGACATCCCAGGGAATCCTGGCGGTATTCCCTCTACCAACATTGATACTGGACAGTATCCAGGGCGACCTGGTCCTGGTGCTGGACGGCATCCGCGATCCCGGCAATGCCGGGACGCTGTTGCGTTCTGCTGCGGCGGCAGGAATAGGAGGAGTACTGGCCATGGGGGGCACGGTGGACCTCAGCTCGCCAAAAGTCGTGCGCTCCAGCATGGGGGGAGTGTTTCGGACGCCCTGGGTCGATTCATTGACCGCCCCTGAACTCCTGAGGTGGGTTGAGGCGGAAGGCTTTACTCTCATTGACATGGCGCCCCGGGAGGGGATTCCCTTCCATCGCTATGACTATTCCGGCAGGCTGGCTCTGGTGGTGGGCAGCGAAGCCCATGGGGTCAGCCCAGAAATTGCCAAGGCTTGTACCCACTCCCTGACCATCCCCATGCCCGGCGGGCAAGAATCTCTCAATGCCGCCATGGCCGCCACCTTGATCCTCTATCAGGCGCTAATTCACAGAGGCCTGTAACTTGTTTTTCCTGGTGGGATTGTGTATAATAATTACATCTTTTCGACCGGGGGTGCTGCTGATTGTACTTAGCAGGGTTCTATTGGCGGCTGTTCGAACTGACTGGTCTCGTATCTGCTTATATGATTTACAAAAAACTTCATTATGAAGACAGATAGTGCGGAAGTAAATCCTGCATTCTTTTATCCCAGGACAGGGATCCGGCACCGTGACTGAGAGCGCCGGCGGGGAGTGGTGTAGGATATTCCCTTCCAAATCATCGGGCTGAAGGACAGTTGTCTGGGTAGGCTCCATCGGTCATCCGCCGTTATCGGACTGAAAGAGCCCGCCGTATCGTGCGGGAATATGGGTGGTACCGCGGAATACCTTTCGTCCCTGACGAGAGGTATTATTTTTTTATGTGGAAGAAATGCTACAGCAGCTTGAACACCAAGCAATGAACACCATCGCCGCCGCTGCCGACCTCAAGGAGTTAGAGGAAATCCGCCTCACCGTACTGGGCAAGAAGGGCCAATTGACCAGTGTGCTGAGACAGATGGGGACAATGCCCCCGGAAGAGCGCCCCCGGCTGGGCAAACTGGCCAATGAGGTGCGGGATGTTTTGGAGAAGGCCCTCTCCTCCAGAAGGCAGCTACTGGAAGTAGAGTCGCAGCAGGAAAAGTTGGCCCAGGAAACAGTGGACGTAACGCTGCCCGGGCGACGTCCCCGGCGGGGAACTATTCACCCCGTTCAACATATCCGCCGCCGCATTGAGGACATTTTTTTGGGGATGGGCTATACCATCGAGGAGGGGCCCGAAATCGAGACGGATTACTATAATTTCGTCGCCCTCAACCTGCCTAAACATCATCCCGCTCGGGATATGCAAGACACTTTTTACATCAATGAGGAGACGGTGCTGCGTACCCATACTTCACCAGTCCAGATCCGGACCATGGAAAGGGTCCAAGGCGCCCTGCCCCTGAAGATGATCTGTCCTGGCAAGGTTTATCGCAAGGACGACGATGCTACCCACTCACCGATGTTCTTCCAGGTCGAGGGGCTGGTTATTGACAAGGGCATTTCCCTGGCTGACCTCAAGGGAACCCTGCTCCTCTTTGTCCGGGAGATGTTTGGACCTCAGCAGCAGATCCGCCTGCGCCCCAGTTTCTTTCCCTTCACCGAGCCCAGCGTCGAGGTTGACATTCTCTGCACTGCTTGCAGCGGCCAGGGTTGCAGGATGTGTGGGGAGACGGGTTGGTTGGAAATCCTGGGGGCGGGGATGGTGCACCCCCGGGTGCTGGAGATGTCGGGCTATGATCCCCAAATGGTCTCGGGCTTTGCCTTCGGTATGGGGATAGACCGGGTTGCCATGTTAAAGTATGGCATCCATGACATCCGCCATCTGTACCAAAATGACCTGCGGGTACTAGCGCAGTTTCAGGGAGGCCTCGGCTAAATGAAAGTCTCATACAATTGGTTGAAAGAAGTGCTGCAGTTTGACCTTCCTCCCCAGGAGGTGGCTGATGCCTTGACGGCTGCGGGCTTTCCTGTTGAAGAAATGACTCCCCTGGCTCAAGTCCCTGGGGAGGTGGTGGTGGCC
>DAIOXA010000186.1:1427-4126 GCA_036758185.1 Bacillota bacterium | reverse complement strand
TCTGGCCCTCCCCGGGGAATGTACTTCTCACGGCGAAATGAAACAGCCCCGTTGCCGCCTCGACCCGCCTCTACTTCTATTATGACAGAATCGATGAACATAGAATCACCTGCATTTTTTAATTATTATAGACGGGATTTACAAAAAAACTCCGGAATCCCGGAGTTCTAAATAGCTGCTTCGGTGGCGGGATAGACGCTAACCCGCTTCCGGCCCCTGGCGCCATTGCCTTCGAAGGCTACAATGCCATCGGTTTTTGCAAATAATGTATCATCGCCGCCAATGCCGACGTTATTACCGGGATGGATCTTAGTACCCCGCTGTCTAACCAAAATGGAGCCAGCACTGACAAATTGGCCAGCTTGACGCTTAACCCCCAGGCGCTTGGAAATAGAATCGCGCCCGTTTTTGGAGCTGCCAACGCCCTTTTTGGAAGCGAAGAGCTGGAGATTAATTTTAAACATAGCTACACCTCCTTGTTAGTAACTGAAACGTAGTGGGGATAATGCTGGGAAATGTTTTCAATTCCCGTGACTATTGTCCTGAGGACTGTTTCAGCCTTGCCCTGGGAGTCCTGGGCTAATTCCCTGGGGATCATGCACTCCAGCAGCCCTTCTTGCCGCGACCATTGGGGATCTACATCTGCCACAGTCTTGAGGGCCAATACAGCTGTCTGAGCTAAAGCAGAGACAGCAGAACATACTATATCTGAACCCCGGGGAGAGTAATCTGAATGTCCCGAAACCGAAAAGCCACGAATTGCCCGATTGCCCCAGTATACCTTGACTTCAATCATCTGCCCTAACCCAATGTAATTTTTTCGATGGCTACCTTGGTAAAGGGCTGACGATGTCCTTGCTTGCGGCGATAATTTTTCTTGGCCTTGTACTTAAAGACGACGACTTTCTTGGCCTTGCCGTGGCTGACAACCTTGGCGGTAACTTGAGCGTTCTCTACATAAGGCGCGCCGAGATGCAGTTTTTTATCACTGCCCACAGCCAGCACTTCCGAAAAGGACACGGTTTGCCCAGGATTGGCTTGAACTTTTTCTAAGTAGATAACATCGCCTTCACTGACGCGGTATTGCTTGCCACCATTTTCCAGAATTGCGTACAATTTTGCACCTCCAATACAGCGTACTCGCCGAATCCAGGTAGCCTTGAGGCTTTAGAGACCCGACTCGAGCGGTTAAAACTCCGTTCCTGATAATATCATAATTCATCGCTTCAGTCAATTAAAAATGACAATCCCTTGGGCAAAGGTTCCACCTTTTTCCTAGTAAAGATGCCGGTTCTGGTAACCTTGAACTGAACTTCATCGTACTGGGGAAAGAAGTGATGAGCTAAATAATCAGGACGCAGGGTTTGTTGATTGTCCACCTTTAGCAGCAGGTGCCAATCTTTGCCTCGAGCTTGAGAAAATAAGACAAATTCCGAAATACTGGAACACCCGGACTTGGTTTTTACCATATCGCCCTTCTCTTCCAGCACTACATCTTCTCCCCCCGGCAAATTAATTCGGTATTCCAAGGCGTCTACCAGAGCTGTTAGCTTGGGAAAATCCAGGGCTACAGGAGTCGCCGCCAAGACTGCCAGCCCCGGTGGACAGACGGCGTTAATGGTTTGGAGAAAATTATCTGCAGGCTCTGTGACCAGGAAAGCTTCCAAGAGTTCACCTTCGCTCTCAAAGCCGGTGGGCAAAGGCAAGGCAAATCTTAAACGGGGCCGGGGATTAAAGCCCTGGGTTTGCTCAATTTCTATACCTGCAATGCGGAATAACCTCTGCCAGAGGCGTTGGAAGTCCAAGTGGGAAATATAGCGGAATGCACCTAATTTGGAAAACTGAAGTACAACTCTGGGCATGGACTATTCCCCCCGTTTCAACGGCGTAATGGAAAAGGCAGTGCAGACGCCACAGTCGGAACATGAGGAATATGTGCAGTCAGCGGTGGGGGTTCCGGCCATGGCGCGTTGAAATTCCTTGGCCAAATAGTCTCGACTAACCCCACTATCTATATGATCCCATGGCAGGGAAGAATCTATGGGAAGGGATGCTACCAGTGCCTCGCCAGGGATTTCTGCCTCCAGCAAGGCCTGCTGCCATAACAGGGGACGGAAATGCTCGGTCCAGGCGTCAAAGCGACAGCCCTTTTGCCAGGCCAGGTAAATTGCCCTCCCCAGCCGCCGGTCTCCCCGGGCCAGAATGGCCTCGAGGTTGCTCTCTTCCCAATCGATGGTCTTTACCTTGTACTTCTTTGAGGAAAGACGGGTACGCAACAGGCGCTGACGAGCCTCCACCTCTTCCCGGCCCAGTTGAGCTGCCCACTGGAAAGGGGTATGGGCCTTGGGCACAAAGGTCGACACCCCCAAGTTGACCTGATAGCGCCGAGTATTTCCGCGAATATCCCGATACATCCCTTCCAGAGCGTGGACTAGGTTGACAATGTCCACTATGTCCTGGCGGGTTTCACTGGGTAGTCCCAGCATGAAATAGAGCTTCAATTGATCCCAGCCGTTTTCAAAGGCAGTACGGGCGGCGCTAAAGATATCCTCTTCGGTGACATTTTTATTAATGTAATCCCGTAAGCGTTGGCGGCCAGCCTCCGGCGCCAGGGTGAGCCCGGTCTTGCGGACAGTCTTAGTCAATTTTGCAAGATTCACCGAATAGCTATCCACCCGCAGCGAAGGCAGGGATACGCT
>DAIOXA010000186.1:0-1417 GCA_036758185.1 Bacillota bacterium | reverse complement strand
GCCATAAAGGCCTTGTCCAAGGGTTCAATTTCTGAGTGATCGGCACTGCTAAGGGAACTGAGGCCCAGTTCATTGCACCCGCTACTCTGCAAGAGCTTACTCCCTTGCTCCAGCAAAGCCAGTTTGGAGCGCTCCCTAACTGGTCGGTAGATCATTCCGGCCTGACAAAACCTGCAGCCCCGGGCACAACCCCTACAGATCTCGATACTAACCCGGTCATGTACAGATTGAACCAGGGGGACGATGAGGTTATCGGGCAAGGGGTAATTAGAAAAATTCTCTAAGATTCTCTTTTTGACCCTGGGAGGTAGCCCCGGAAGGGCGGGATAGGCGCCGATGTAATCGCCGTTGACATCGTACTTAGGGGCGTAGAAGGACGGCACATACACCCCGTCAAGCTTGGCCAAGTCCCGGAGTACATCACCCTTGCCGCGGTCGGCGCCCTTGGCAGCCAGCACCACCTGAATGATGTCCTGGACCACCTCTTCCCCTTCTCCCAGGACGAAGGCATCGATGAAATCTGCCAAGGGTTCGGGGTTGAAGGCGCCGGGTCCCCCGGCAATGACCAGGGGTAGCCCTGCCCTTTCCGTCGCCAAGGGGGGAAGCCCTGCCAAATCCAGCATGTTGAGGATGTTGGTGTAACCCAACTCATATTGCAGGGTAAAACCAATAATTTCAAATTGGGCAAGGCTAGTCTTGGTTTCCAGGCCATAGAGGGGGAGACCCACCTGCCGCATCTTTGCTTCCATATCTGGCCAGGGGGCAAATACCCTTTCCCCCTGCACCTGGGGCAACGAGTTTATTATAGAATAGAGGATTTGAAAACCAAGATAAGAGGTGCCAATTTCATATACATCTGGAAAGGCCAGGCCGAAGCGCAATGCTATAGATTCACTGGGTTTTATTATGGCGTTAATTTCATTCCCTATATACCTGGCTGGCTTTTCTACATAGGGCAAAATGCTGTCCAGTGTCAACCTCATCCTTCCTTTCTCTTTACCACGTCCCGTAACTGACGCTGTCCAGCGCCAGCAGTTATCTCGCCAAGCACTTGATGTTCGGTGAGTACCCCCGCGATGCTAAAGTCCTCATCCAAGACCGAAACCTGGTAGTACTTCTGTGGTCTGATGTGTTTTAAAATGTCATTGACTTTTGCGCCCGGGGCGGCCACCAAGGTCAGGGCCGACAATAACTTTGCTCCCTGGAGGTGACGTTGACGGCCCAGGGCATATCTAATCAGGGGGATGAGGAGTCGCTTCCTCTCTCCATAGGCATTGTACAGCAAAAAGACCCCGGCGGCAATTACCGTGGGATTGGGTCGTCCCATTAAGACCATGTAGCCCCCCAACACAAAAACCAGGAGCCCGCATATGCTGCCGGTGACGATGACAGTCCTGGTGGCTTGATAAAAGGAAAA
>DAIOXA010000185.1:3243-4127 GCA_036758185.1 Bacillota bacterium | reverse complement strand
ACCCTCGCCCGAGCCCTCGCCGGAACCCTCGCCTGAGCCTTGGCCGGAGCCTTCACCAGGAGTGCTTCCTGCACCAGGTTCACCTGCCAAGGATTGATCGGGTGCCGCCAGGGCTTCCCTGGCGGCCTGAGGGTTCATCCCTTCTAACTGATGGGCCAAATCTTGCCATTGGCCCGGCTGGGCGGCAGCGGAATTGGCCGCCAGCTCCCGGAGGGTGTGGGCCAGGTCGTCAAACTGACTAGGCAAAGAATCGGCCAAATCCTTTAAGGATTGCTCCAACTGTTCCGCGAACTGGGGATCCCCGGCGGCTTGGGCCACTTCCTCGGGGGACATGCCCTCAGTGAGTTGCTGCAACTCACCTAGAGCAGCAGCCAAAGACTCCAGTTCTTGGGTTTTTTGCGCCAAGAGCTCAGCAGCCTCCCGGGCCAGCAATTCCAGTTCCTCAGGAGTTTGCGCATCCCAGGCAGACTGAGCCAATTCCCGTAACTCTTGGCTAATGGCCTCCAGCAGGGGATCCTCGGGGGGCAGCTCCTGGAGGAATTCTTCGAGGGCCTCTGCCGCCTCCTCCCGCAATTCTTGGAACTCCCGGAGTTGCTCAAATGACCGGGCCAGTCCAGGGGTGAAGACGATGGAGGCAATCATGAGGGCCAGTGCTGCCAGGGCTAGCAGGCTGGGCGAGAGGAAGCGGCGCCGATCCACCCGAAACTTGGGGGCATTGGCCTGGAAGTAAGCCCTGGTCTCTTGGCGCAGCAAAGTGAGGATATTGCCCCGACCATGCTGTTCCTGGATCAGGGTCTGAATGCGCTCCCGGCTCTGCAAATCCCGATCCAGGCGCCGGGCAATCTCCATGTCCCCCGGTCGCCGCAACCAGAGGAGGACTGCCC
>DAIOXA010000185.1:0-3233 GCA_036758185.1 Bacillota bacterium | reverse complement strand
ACCAAGACAGCACCCAGACTAAATAACCACCGCCAGGAACCTAAAGCAGGAAGAGGCGCGCTGACAAAGGTGAAGACGGCATAGCTTGCCAGACCCACCCCCACTAGAAAGAGCAGGCCTGCCAGCCAATATTCCAGCCGACATTTGCGCCGGGATCTTTTCAGGGCGCTGAGTTCTTGTGGCCAAGCCATGGCAAAACCCTCCTTAGAATTTGGTCTGCTACATAGTTAGACGGCTGCCAACCCAATTTTGTTTACCCCTTGCGCCTGCCCCGGAGGGGATTGACGGCCCGGGAAGAAATCCACAGGCAAAAGGCGGCGAAGGCGCCATTGGCCAGCAGGGCAAAATGCCAGTATTTCAGCCAACTAGTGGTAAAGGGGTAGTTGTATAGAATAACGCCCAAGAAGTCCCCACCCTCTGCAGGAAAGACGCATTCAAATAACACCAAGGGATTGAGGATGAGCAAAGGGTACGTCAACACTGATCCCCCGGAGTAAGATATTATCTCAATTAGGGATGCCAAGATAAAGGTGCCTCCCATGAGAAAGAGGGTCAGGGCGTAGGAGGCAATGATGGAGGACACCGTGCGCCGGAAAAGGGAAGAGAACATCATCGCCCAGCAGCCAACAAAGAAGGCTGCGAGGAGCATGATCAAGAAGAGCACCACCAATTCCCCAGGGGAGACGCCCCCCATGAGAAAAACAAAGCCATAGAGGGGCAGGCTGGCTACCATCAACAGCACCACTGCACTGAGGGCTGCCGTCAGCTTACCCAGGACAATGCCCCAGGGGGTCAGTTGGGTACAGGCCAGCAAGTCAAAGGTCTGGCGTTCCCGCTCTCCGCTGACGGCATTGCCCACCAGGGCGGGAACGGTAAAGGCCACCAGGCTGAACTGCAATATAGCCAGGAAGGCAAACATCCCCCGGCCCACCCCCGCCAAAGTCTCATAGCCCATGCGCACCTGGCTGAACAGGGCGGCAAAGAAGATCAAGGCAAAGCCGCCCAAACCCAGGAGATAAAGGGAAACAAAAGCGAAGGTGCGCCATGTGCGCATGCGGATGCGCAATTCCTTGGCCAGCAAGGGGTTAATTCTTGGCATTTGCATCGTCCTTCACCTCCGTTATTTCCATAAAGAGTTGCTCGAGATTGCCGCTACTGGGAGAGAAGGCAAAGAGGGTAAATTGGCTGGCCATCTCCCGGAGCAATTTGGCCTGAGCCTCCCTGTCGCCGGAATACACAGCTTCCAAATTGCCGGAGTTGGCAACGGTTGCCTCCAGAATCCCCTGCTGCTCCAGCAGCCAAACCCTGGCCTCCTCCAGGCGGTCGGCCACAGAAATCTCGATGACGACATCCCCCTCTACCCGGGCCAAGACTTCGTGGACTGGCCCGCTCAGGGGCAAGACCCCTTGGTTGATGATGCCAACATGGGTGCAGAGCTGGGCCAGTTCCGCCAAGATGTGGGAGCTGATGATGATGGTCTTGCCCATGCGCTGCAGTTCCTTGAGGATGTTGCGAAACTCCACCCGCGCCCGGGGGTCCAGGCCCGAGGCCGGTTCATCCAATAGCAACACTTCGGGACGATGCACCAAGGCCCGGGCAAGACATAGCCGCTGCTTCATCCCCCGGGAAAGATTGTTTACATAACTAGTTTCCTTGTCCACTAAGCCCACCAATTCCAAAAGGCCGGGGATGTCCCGGCGGATCTCGCCAATAGTGCGTCCAGATACTTCGCCGTAAAATTCCAAGTACTCGTTGACCCGCAGGTCGTCATAGACCCCGAAAAAGTCCGGCATGTAACCCAGCAGCTTGCGGGTGTGGCGCAGGTTATGGGAGACGGGTACCCCGCCGATTTCCACTTGCCCACTGGTGGGGGCCATGAGGGTGGCCATTATCCTCAGGGAGGTGGTCTTGCCGGCGCCATTGGGTCCGACAAAGCCGTAGATGCTGCCCTGACCTACCTCAAAGCTGATGTCTCTGACGGCGGCAAAATTACCATAGTACTTGGTCAGGTTGCGAACTTTAATCATTGATGCGGCCTCCCTCCACCGTGATGTCAATGCCTTCGCTGTCAAAGCCCAGGGCGCCATCGTACTCCACCCGCACCAGCAGGCGTTGATTGAACACCAGGTCGCCGGGATCTTCCAGCTCGATGGTCCCAGGCGAAGACTTAGGACTAGTTAGACTATAGAGCTCCTGCCAGTCCATCAGATTGTGGTTATAGACCAGGACGCTGCCCCGGGCATCGCCCCCGAAGTTTTGTAAGTTGAGGTAGTACTGGCCGCGGCTGTAATCCAAACCCGGCGGGAGGGTAAAGGTCAAATCAAAGCTGCCCTGACCGCGTAATTCATAATGGTTGCTCCAGCGGTCTTGCATGCCAACGGCGCCCACCACTATTTCCGGGGTCAAGATCCCCCGGGGAATATCCACTTGTCCCTGACCAAAGTCAAAGGCGCCAAGGTCCAAGGGTTGCATCCACACATCCAGAGCCCCAGCCTGCTCTCCCCGAGGCACGGTTTTCCCCGCCCCATCTACAGAAAGTACTCCCTCCTCGCCAAAACCGATAAAGAGGACGGGTGCGCTGGGCAGAAGCTCATGTATTTCATACCCGGGACGATAACTGTAGCTGGAATAGCGCTGGAATATATCGTCAAAATCTACATAGTGTTGAGCAGTTATATTTGCTAGGCTGACTCCTTTACCTGCCGCCAGGGGTCCCACCTGGAACCAGCTGGTCCCAATGCGAATGTAGCTGGCAAAGAGGGCATGGCCGCTATTGTTGACAATCTCTGCATCCAAGGTATTGGCCCCCTTGAGTTTGGCAGCTATGGCGAAGTTGCCTGGCAATGCTAAGTAATCGGAGACCATAAAGCGCTGCACCGACCAAAGGGGTGGATTGTCATAGCTGATTCTGGCCCCATCTCCTGTATGGGTTAGCACCCCCCCTTCTCTGGGGGCCAAGGCGGCAGCCCGGGAGGTCAAGGTCACCTGGCCACGGTTGGGTACGAAGACGCCGCCCTGGCCGTCGACGCGGGCCAGGTTTTCGCTCTGAATCTCAATGAGGTTAAATTGGTAGAGCAATTGCTGGGAACTCCTGCCTCCACGCCCAACGGCAAAGGCGCCGGTGGTAACGATGATTGCCAAGAGAGGTATTGTCAACCAAGCCCACTCGCGGCGGTCCAGCCGACGCAGGACCAGCCAGTTAATTGGTCCCGCCAAGAGAATGTAAACCAGTA
>DAIOXA010000184.1:3303-4190 GCA_036758185.1 Bacillota bacterium | reverse complement strand
CAGGAAACGAAAGATTCCACTGGCCTCACCTGCCATAACCAGTAATTCCCCCCCTTGCAAGCAGCTAGAATTAGCTGCTCCAGCCAGGGCGGCTTCGTTGACGGCCCTGACCAGGGGCGCTGGCCCCGAGTCCCGCCGGAGAAACAAGGTCAGTTTTCCATGACCGGCGATGTTTACAGTTGCCCCCAGCAGGGGACGCACCCCTGCCCTTTGGCTGGCAGTGACAAATTCCACCACACCGTGGAGGGAATTGACATCCGTAAGGGCCACTTCCCCATAACCTAGGCTTGCCGCGGCCTGAACCAGCTCGGCAGGGGCGGCAACGGCCTCAAGAAAGCTGAAGTGACTGTAGGCATTGAGCAAAGGCAACATGGAACCGACCCCCCGAACATACGTTTGTATACATTATGCCATGGAGCAATTCCCTATGTCAAATATCAAGAAATGGAAAACCGCCCTTGGGCGGTTAAACACTATAGATCCAGATGTACTCGCAAGGCGTGACGGACATTTTCCCGAACAAGCTCATCGGCGATAGAGCCACATTGCTCTGCCAACCTTGCCTTGTCAATTGTCCTGACTTGCTGGGTCATAGCCAGGGAATCCTTGGGAAGGCCCGTCACTGCTGCTGTCAGCAATGCTTCTGTGGGGTACACCTTTCTTCCTGGCTTAATGGCTGTTAGTGGCACTATAGTCACGACACTCAGTACTTGGTTGATGTGCTCGGCAGATACTACCAGGACAGGGCGCATCCCTGCCTGCTCTGAATGCACCGCCGGATTTAACTCGGCCCCAAAAATTGACCATTGGTACATCACGATAACTGCCCCAGGTCATCACCATCAATCTTGGCGAAATCTACCGCCACATCCTCCATATCTTGGATG
>DAIOXA010000184.1:0-3293 GCA_036758185.1 Bacillota bacterium | reverse complement strand
TCCATTGCCTTTTTTACAATCTCCTGCTACAATTTGGTAGCATACTCCTCCATGGCCTCCCGCACAGCGGCGCTAATTGAGGGAATGTGTCCTGCACGGGCAAAATCCCGGTATTTGTCTATCAATTCCTCGGGCAAAGAATAGGTGACATTCTTAGCTTTGCAAGCCATGCTATCCACCTCCATTGCAAAATATTATATCTCATACAATACTTTATTACAATATGATTCTTGCTGTTGCCGCCGTACCACCAGGATATCCCATCTAAATCTTATTAATTTCCCTATTACCGGCCAACACCAACACCACTACCAACATTGCCAGCCCCGAACCCAGAGGCACTGACCAGGGCGGCGCCCGCTCAATAATTATTCCTGCCAGCAGGTAGGCCACAGGAGCGATGGCCATGCACATGGTCTGAATCAGCCCCAAGACCCGTCCCCGGTAGTGGTCGGGAGTCTGACGCTGCATCATCACAAAGATGGGTATATTGACAAAGGGGTTGGCAAGACCAATGGACAGCATGAGGACGAGGTAGAACACTAAGATTGGTCCCTGGCCAAAGGCCATTAGGGCCGGAACCGCCGGCAGCCCGCTTACCGCCAAGGCCAAGGTCATGACCAACAAGCCAATGAACATAACGGGGAAGTGCCGACGGAACTCGGGCAGCACCGAAATTAGCAATGAGGAGATGAGGATACCGGCAGGTAAAAGGGCGGTAATAACCCCATACATGGCTGAGTCCATGCCCAGCACATTGTTGATAATGTAGGGAACCGTTACGCCAAACCCCATGCCCGTAAAAAAGTTTAGGAAGACGGCAAAGAGTCCTATGGTAAAAATTGTCGAGTTTTGCCGCAGGAAGAGGAAGCCCTCCTTCATCTGGGCAAAGATGGATTCGGTCCCCGGATCCTGTTCTGCCACTGGTGGAGCGTTGAAGCGAAAGTCAATAAACACCTCGGATATCGCCGAAGCAACAAAGAAAACACCACTGATCAAGATAAAGACGCGGGTATCCACCAGGCCGAAAACAATACCCCCGGCGAAGGGCGCCACTACTTGGGTCAAGGAGACGGTACTCTGGCTCAGGGAATTGATTCGGACCAAGTTCCGATCTCTGACCATGTTGGGGATGGATGCATCCATAGCTACATTCAAAAAGGTGTTGGCCACGGCCAGTAAGAATGCACCCCCATATATCAAGCTAACCCTAAGGCCATATAAATAGGTGAGCCCGAAAAGAACCAACATCACAGCGCCGCTGACCAGGTCCATTCCCACCACCATTTTCTTCCGGTCCAGCTTGTCGGCCAAGGCGCCGGCAAAAGGAGCGAGAATAATCCTGGGCAGGGTGCCGGAGATCAGGGTTGCGGCAAAACTCATGGCCGAGCCGGTGGCCGTTAGTACGTACAAGCCCATAACAAAGCTATAGATATAACTGCCCAAGAGGGATACCAACTTGCCCGCCAGCAACAACACCATGTTGGAAACCTCTTTTGCTTCTATGCGCTCTTGCGCCGGCGCGGCGCTTCTAGCAGTTTCAGACACTTCTTATCCCTCCCACTTCAGTCCCCGAATATAGTCCACTGCCGCCCGGGGCCCCCGTACGACGCCATAAATTCTTGCCGAAGCCACAGCCTGTTCCAGAAGCGCCACCGTCACATCCTTGGCCAGTACCAAGGCGCCCACCACAAATATCTTTAGCTGACGACTCTGCTGGACATGCTCCAATAAATCCTTTGCATCCAGGTAATAGATTCCCACACTACCCACTGTCTTGACACCGCCCTGGGACTCCTGCCTTTCAATTAATTCCGTCAGGGCAGCATCGGAAATAATGGCATCATGCTCCTGAAGTTGGTTGCGAATCGCTGTGCGAATAAAGTCACTGCGGCTACTGTAAAAGCCCTGCTCTGCGAGATAATCGACCTTGGCCAGGTCCACGGCATTGAGATTTAAGGTGATCTTTTCTTGTCCAAGCATCTGCAGACCCTCCCCATACCATCCATATGGAATATTGTTGGTATAACCACCATACACCCTGGAGAATTTTTTGTCAATAAAAGCCACTGCTTTTTTAAAAAAACAGTGGCTTTTTACTAATAAGTGCTACTGGCCAATTCCGGCAAAGCGTCGCTAAATTAGTTTATGCAGGTTCCGCAATTGACCGGACCTTGATGGTCTTCCACTTACCTGCCCGGTAACGAGCAACCATCATGGTCGCCCTTATTAGGTTATCTACCACCATGGCAATCCAGACTCCCCTGAGGCCAAGTCCCAGGAAGATGCCCAAGAACCACGCGACAACTACCCTACTGACCCAGGTGCCAATTAATGTGACCAACATGACAAACTTAGTATCGCCAGCTCCCCTGAGGGCCCCGGCCAACACCATGACATATGCCAAGAAGGGCTGGGAGATTGCCATAATCTTGAGGTTTTCTCCTGCTGCCGCACGCACAGCAACATCGCTGGTATAAATACCGGCAATCTCATGGGAAAAGAAGTAAAAGCCTAAGCCGACAACTAACATAAAGATTGATGCAATTTTGCAGGCGGTATAGCCGCTCTGCTCCGCCCGCTCCGGTTGTTTGGCGCCAAGGTTTTGGCCAATCAGGGTAGTTGCGGCGTGGCCAAAGCCAATTCCCGGCATGAAGGACATGGACATGGACTTGGCGATTATTTGGTTAGCGGCTATGGCAATGGGACCCATACTCGCCACCAACATGGATGAAATAAAGGTGCTGCTGCTTCGTACCAATTGTTCCCCAGCAGACGGCAAGCCTATATTCATTATCTCCAAGATACGTTCCTTCTGCGGCAGGAAACTCTCTTTAAGACTAAGGCGAATGGGACTGTAGCGGCTAAACAAATAGACTATTCCCAGAACCGCAGCTATATTCTTTGACCCAGAAGTTGCCAGGGCTGCACCGGCAACACCCATTTCTGGAAAGATACCAATGCCGAAGATCAGGAGGTAGTCGAAGACAACATTAAAGATATTGGCAACACCCATAATGTACAACGGCGCCTTCATGTTCCCTGCCCCCTGAAGGATGGCATAGCAATTGACCATAACAAAGGTCAAGGGTTCTGCCGCCGCCACTATGCGTAAATAACTTGTGCCATAGCGAATGATGTCGGGATCGGGGTCATCAGCGGCAATCATCATAAATCTCATGATAGGTTCCGCCCCAACGAAGAGAACGATTCCAATGACTAAGCCCACAGAAAAGGTGACCACCAGGGATTGACGGGCATACTCCTTGGCCCTGTCCTGCTCGCCCGCCCCT
>DAIOXA010000183.1:241-4196 GCA_036758185.1 Bacillota bacterium | reverse complement strand
AGCCAGCACCGGTGGTTCACCGCTAAATTGTCCATGGTAGCCAGATTCAAGTCATCACCCCCGGACGAACCAACCGCCCTTTACTTTATTTACATAACCCACCACCAGTAGGCTTAAGCTAAGCTCCAAGCCCACCCATATTGCCATCAGCGGCGCAAGGATTTTTATAAAGGTCTCCAGAAAGCCGTGGTTCCTCTCCCCAGGCCCGACGTGGTCGGACTGGTCAGGGGAAACCATGGCTTCCAATTCCATACCCGCCAGGCCCGCCACCGCCACCACCAATACAGTCGAGATAATGAGGGCAGCCATGACCGAGACGGCAGCATTCACCAGCAGGCGCCGACCTCCCCCCAAGAGGATAAAGAGGCCCCCGGCCACCAGGGCCTCACTGCCCACCAACAGGGCATTGATGCCCAGCATGGTCAACCCACCATGACTAACCAGGGCATTGAAGAGATTGACGATGAACACCGCCAAAAAACCCAACACAGGACCCAAGATGATTCCCGCCAGGGCGGACAAATTCATGTGCAGAGGAATCCCCAAGGGGATGTTCATGGCTATTAGAGAGACCGCCGCCATCACCGCCACCGTAGGCAGCAACCGCCGCTCTGCCTCCAGCTTTTTCAGGGCCAGCAGTACCAGCACCAGTACCACGACTAGTCCCCCTAGCCACAGCCACCAAGGCAACACCCCATCGGGCAAATGCAAATGACTCATACCAAACCCTCCCTACTCCGACTTCCAACCTCTAGATTTTGGCATTCCCGACAAATTCCCAGGATCTCAAACTGATGATCCAACACTATAAACTCATTGCGCCGCGCCACCTCCTGAATCAACTGGTGGGGGCAAGTGTTCACCGGCGCCTTGGCGCCGCAATTGCGGCAGACCAAGTGATGATGGTGCCCCTCCTGCTGGATGGGCTCAAACCAACTGCGCCCCTGGCCAAAGTGCAACTTGCGCACCACTTCCGCCGACACCAGCATATCCAAGGTCCGGTAGATCGTAGGCAAGCTGATGCCATCATCTAACTGCCTGCACTTATCATATATATCCTCGGCACACTGGAGGCAGGACGAATCCAACACCACCTCGACCACCATGGTGCGCTGCCTGGTTATCCTGTGCCCCAGTCTGCTCAACAGGGTCAGAACCTTTTCTATTTCCATCTTATGACACCCTCTTGTAAATGATTATCATTTACTGTTATTATATAGTATGTACCGCCCCTTGTCAATTATTCCCCGCGACGCCGGGGACGGGACTTTCCATCGCGCGATGGAAAGTCCCGTCCCTTAATCCGCGCTGGTATCCCCCCAGCCTTTCTGCTATACTTTTCTCAAAGGCAAGGAGGGGATTCCATTGGAAAAATACTGGCCGTACATAAAAGAAACCCTGCTGGAACTCTTGGCAATTCCCAGCCCCAGCGGCTACACGTACTTAGCCAACGGTTACGTCAGTAAACAACTGGACTCACTGGACATGACTTATTCAACCACTACTAAGGGCGCCATCGTCGCCACCATCCCCGGCAAGGATAAGGATAACCAGCGTACCATTTCTGCCCATGTCGACACCCTGGGCGCCATGGTCAAGGAAATCAAGGGCAACGGCATGCTCAAGCTAACCAATGTCGGGGGCCTGGGTTGGGCCAATGTCGAGGGGGAAAACTGCACTATCCTCACTTCCTCCGGAGCTGAGTACACCGGCACCATGCTCCTCAACAAGGCTTCATCCCATGTGCACGGCGCCGAAACCGCCACCACCGAGCGCAAGGCAGACACCATGCAGGTCCGCCTGGATGAGCGAGTTTCTTCCCAAGAAGATACCCGCAAGCTGGGCATCGATGTAGGTGACTTCGTCGTCTTTGATCCCCGCACCCAAGTCACCGGATCCGGCTTTATAAAATCCCGGCATCTGGATGACAAGGCCGGCGTCGCCGTCATGTTGGGCATCCTCAAGGCCATTAAAGAAGAAAACATAGAGCTGCCCTGTCCCACCAACTTCTTCTTCAGTCACTTTGAAGAGGTGGGCCACGGCGCCAGTGCCGGCATTCCCGCCGCCACCAGAGAAATGCTCTGCATCGACATGGGGGCCCCGGGAGAAGGACAGCAATCCGATGAATTCACCGTCTCCATTTGTGCCAAGGACTCTTCGGGACCGTACAGCTGGTCCATGAAGGAATCCCTGGTGGGGCTGTGCAAGGAGCACAAGATCCCCTACCAGGTAGACATCTACCCCTTCTATGGCTCTGATGCCTCGGCATCCCTCCGGGCAGGCCACGACTTCGTCGCCGGCCTAATCGGCCCCGGCGTCGACGCATCCCACTCCTATGAGCGCACCCACAAGGACAGCATCATGGCCACAGCCAACCTGACCTGGGTGTATATAAAGAGCGAAATTTAGCTGAGACAGCGATCATGAGTATCGAAATCTTTGAGCGTCTTGTTGACAAATATGGATGTACAAACTTCTACATGAGGGCATGAAAGCAGAAGTAACAGGCAAAGTAAAGCCTGCTAAAGAAGTGTTCCAAGATATACAACGTAGACTGTCCAATCAATAAGGGAAGGCCGCCCGCTGGGCGGCCTTTTCCTTATGGTACTGTAACTTCACCTAGAATCCATCCCTCTCCCATAGAACCTCTATAGAAGAAGCCCACTAAATAATAGGCGCCTGAGGGTACCCCTGGGACAGCTTTATCCCATTGGTACTCTAAGAATCCTGCCGGGACATCGTAGAACTCTGCCAACTCGGCCACGGGCTGGACTCCCAAGGTGTAAAGGTCAAAGTACACCGCATCGGCGCCCATGGGGAGATATACTTCGACTAAGTACTGATCTCCTAAATCGTCGATCCCCGCTGCTCCCAATACGGGGCAGTCCAGCTCGCCGACAAAGAGGATCGCTGGCACGCGGATCTCCTCATTTTCTGCGCGGATTAAAATGACCCCTTCATAATATCCCGGATCCAGGGCAGAGGCGTCAACCTGAACATTGAGGTTGACCTCCTGAGTCTTGCCGGGACCAACATCGAGGTTGTTGCTGGCGCCAATCTTAATGCCATTTCCCACATTGGGAAAATCAATATCCAGGGAGTAGCGAATGCGTTGGTCTGAGAGGTTCTTGATTTCAAACTTCTGCTTGTCAACTTGCTGTCCCTTAGCTTTGTCAAAGACGCCAAAGGAGTAACTACCAGGGGTGACCAGAGTGCTGGCCTCAATTGCCTTATCCACCCGGATGCTGCCTGCCCCCTGGGTGTTATGGGGATAGGGAACCCCCGTGTAGGGGTCATAGAGGTTAACAGCGGTGTTCATCAGGGCGGCCTTGATGTCATCTACGCTCCAGTCGGGGTGTGCCTGCTTTATCAAGGCGACGGCGCCAGCCACGTGGGGAGAAGACATACTGGTTCCCTGGTAACTAGCGTATCCATGGGGAGCACTGGGGTTATGGGTGGGGACAGTGCTGATAATAGCTACCCCCGGTGCACAGACATCCGGCTTAATCATCCACGTACCCACCACTGGGCCCCGGGAAGAAAAGTCTGCAACACTTTCCAAGTAACCCAAGTGAATGAGGTTGAAGGTAACCATATTGTTGCCGTCCGCCAGCTCATAGTACATTTTTACGCCATCATTTCCCGACAGCTTAAAGGTTGGGATGACTTGGCCGCCGACAACGTTGCCCATATCTCCTGCAGCATTATTAAAGATAATGGCGGCGACAGCCCCGGCCGCAGCGGCATTGGCGGCCTTATCCAAAAAGGTGTGTTGCCCCCTCATAATCAGGGCAACCTTACCGCTTAGGTCTAAGCCGGCAAAATCTTCTACCCCGCCCAGGCCGGCGTAGACAAACTCATACTCATTGCCGTCCAGAGCAATGACATCCGCCACATCGGTATAGCCCATCACCTCAAAACTGGGGTAGTCCACACCTTCTGAGGTAAAGATGCT
>DAIOXA010000183.1:0-231 GCA_036758185.1 Bacillota bacterium | reverse complement strand
AGCAAAGAAGTCCCGGGGAAGCGCCGTTGCCCCTACGGAAATGGCTTGGCGGGAGGTCCCGGGAGAGCCCACCGTCCAGTTGGCCGGCCCGTCGTTGCCATTGGAGGTGACGGCGACAACCCCTTCTGCCATGGCCCAGTCCAGGGCAAGGCTGGTAGCAAAGTCGGGACTGTTGAGTATATTGCCCAGAGACAGGTTCATTACGTCAGCACCATCCAGCACCGCCCGCTC
>DAIOXA010000182.1:2151-4210 GCA_036758185.1 Bacillota bacterium | reverse complement strand
GGCAGGATAGGCTGAACAAGTCAGAATTCTGGGCCTGGCAGGCATCCAGCAGGGGCGGAGCTGTGCGGGTGCGCCTAGATGGGGACCGAGTAAAGTTAGGCGGCCAGGCCGTAATGGTATTCCAAGGAGAGCTGTTATCCATGTCCTCACCTCCTATGAAAGAAAGACCCTGCTAAATAACCCATGCCGTGGAAAGACTAAGGAAAAGAGTGAAGCAGTTCACGGCGGGGTGAGATGGTATGAAGCGGTGGTTGCCAATACTGGTGGTGGCAATCTTAGTCTATGGGGCGCCGCCTGGAGTGCAAGGGGCCTCTCAGGCTGCTAAGCAAGAGTTGGAAATGTTGAGGCAAGATAATATCAGGCTACGCACAGCTCTGGAGGCTGTGCTGGCCAAAAGCGACTTGGTTCGGGTGGAGGATATAGATTCTGCCATTGTAGTGGATCTGCGCTACGCTACCAAGAATAATTTTATTGGCCGAGCGGTTTACCCTACCCATGTTGCCCTGTTACGCCGGAATACTGCGCTGAAGCTGGCTGCAGCCAATGCAGAACTGATGGAGCAGGGCTACCGCATCAAGCTGTGGGACGCCTACCGGCCCTACCACATCCAGCGAGAGCTTTGGCAAGCAGCCGGGGATAAGCGCCACTTCTTTGCCGATCCCAGGTACGGCTCGGTGCACAATCGGGGGGCGGCAGTGGATGTCACTCTGGTGGATGCCCAGGGCCGGGAAGTGGAGATGCCCTCGGATTTTGATAACTTTTCGGGCCAGGGGCACAGGTCTTGGCCCATGTCCGCTGTCGCCCAGGCCAACTTAGGCCTGTTAACGGAGGCCATGCTTCTCCATGGGTTTCAATCCCTAGATTTTGAGTGGTGGCATTTTGAGGATAGTCAGTGGTGGAAATATCCTTTATTAGATATGCCCTTGGAAATGTATCCAAAAACTGATTACAATTCGCAGTGAACTAATTTGCAGATAAGTTAGTCATACGTGTAGATGCAAGGAAGGGAGGTGGGAGTAATGAGAATAACACTGTCAAAACTTGTTATTCTGGCATTAATACTCTGTATAGTTTTTCTCTCAGGTTGTGAGCCGCCTAAAGCTCCCTGGGAACGCAAACTGAAAAAACCAATAATCTATCTTTATCCCCTTTCTGAACAGATTGTTAATGTTCAGTTGGATCTTCTGGGGAAACTTACCTGCACATATCCGGAGTACGGCGAGGGCTGGCAGGTATTGGCCTGGCCCGATGGAAGTTTAACCAATCTTAAAGATGGCGAGGAATATTCTTATCTCTTCTGGGAGGGAATTTCCGATTACCAGTGGGATATGTCCAGGGGGTTCGTGGTCAAGGGCAGCGAAACTCAGGAGTTTCTGAAGAATAAGCTTGAATACATAGGCCTGACCCCCAGGGAGGCTAACGACTTCATTGTGTACTGGCTGCCTATTCTACAGGAGAATCAGTACAACCTCATAACTTTTGCAGACGAAGAATACGAGAATGTAGCGCAGCTAAAAGTAACTCCGCAGCCAGATTCGATTTTACGGGTTTTTATGGTCTATAAGCCTCTGACGCAACCAGTGGCCGTAGAAGAACAAGTGCTTATACCCTTTGAGAGAAAAGGGTTTACGGTAGTAGAGTGGGGCGGGACCAAAGCAGAGTAGCGTAGAATGTCAAACCGGCTGGAGACAGCCGGTTTCATCGGATTAATGTAGGTTTTGGTTTTGGACTTTCTGTAATTCTTCCTGGAGTCCAGGGAGAAGGATGTCGTCTACCAGGTGAATGTGATGGACCAGAGTATTTTCCAGTTCCACTAGCCTTTCATAGGTGGAGTTAAAGGTGGAGCAGACATCAGGGGGGATAGCATAATCCTGGGTAACCTCCCGGAGCTCTTGGATGATTTCTCCCGCCTCATCATGCTCCCTTTCCAGCTCCTGGGAGATGGTCACAGCCTTGCTCAGGGCGATGGTTGATCCTTCTCGTTCATAGTCCTTGACCAATGGGAAGATCACCTCTTCCTCGTCAATTAAGTGCGCTTCTAAAGCGGATTTCAGGTTGT
>DAIOXA010000182.1:0-2141 GCA_036758185.1 Bacillota bacterium | reverse complement strand
GAAGAGCTGAGACATGTCCACAAACTATTTCAGGTTGTGAAATAGTTTGTGGACCTGTCTCAGCTCTTCATGCTTGGCACCGTGGCCCCGGAGGATGGTCGCGGTGAGTTCACTGAGGATGGGCAGCTCTCGATTAAGAAAGGCATGATGGGTGTCGATGATGTAGTCTACCAATTCTGTCAGGGGGGTAGTGCGCCAGTCGATTTCTCTGCCCTGGGTGCTGGCAACGGTTGTCTGGGCCTCCTGGAGTTTGGCTAAGATTTCATTCTCGTCCAGGTTCTTTTGCCGTATTGCCTCATAGAGGGGACGATGGCCGCCACAGCAGAAGTCTATATTGTACTCTTTGAATACTTTTGCAGCACGGGGGTAATGGGCAACAATGTCGCCAACGCTTTGGTGGGGTGTTATATTAATTATGATCAACCTCCTTCTTTTTGTATAGTTTTTGTCTTACATGGCAAGGTAATTCACAACCGGCCGAAGGTCGCGTTATTAAAGATAAGAGGGAAATATTGTTTCAGGGAATAATTCATCGCTATACAGGAGTAAGGGTAATATAACATGAGGCGCCTCCAGTTGAGGCGCCTCATGCTTCAGTCCAGAAAGCGCTGGACTTCCAGCAAATAACCATTGGGGTCGTTGACAAAGAAATGGTAGATACCGAAACGGGGATTTTCCCTGGGGGGATGGGCAGGAGTAAAACCCTCCTGGCACAGGCGGGCGTAGACTTTATCCACATCTTCGGTCAGCAAGGTGATGATGGGGCTCCTTTCGCCCCGAATAACGGGCGCATGGGTGCAAAATCCCAGACGTCCTCCTCCCGGAATGTCGTAAATCCTGCACACTCCCTGATCCTTATAGAGCTTCAAGCCCAGAAGGCCAGAGTAAAATCCATCAGTCCCTTTGAGGTCTTGGGTGCCTAAAAAGACAATCAGACCGGTATACTCAGCATCCATAGCAACAACCTCCTTTATATAGGCAGCGGTTCAACACTGTCGCCTTTAACAGGTAGTAATATGTACAGCATCAGTAGCGTTGCATAAAGTTCCTGGTCGAATGTCAAGTAACGAAATATCGAGTAGGCCAGCGTAATTTAGAGAAAACCCCCAAGAATATTGCAGAACACTAGTCCTTTTTCCTCAGAGGGCAAACCCCATGCTCCGAATATTGAGATTACGGGGTTAGCCGGATAATGGTTTTCCCTATCTTTTTTAGACTAAAGTTTAACAATCTCAATCCCGTGACGGCAATGTTGGTGGGGAGCATCTTCCTGGATGAAGCAATTACCATCCTCCAAGTAGGTGGGGCGGTGCTGATTATCGGGGGGCTGTACGTCACCCGTCGGCGGGGCAAGAAAACAGTCTTGCAGGCGAGCAAACAGTGAAGGGGGAAAATTCTTCGCAGGGCGAAGGATTTTCCCTCCCTATTGTAGAAATTTAAAGTTACAATATAGATGGGAGGAAAAGTTATGCGCAAGGACAATATTGTTGATAATTACCATGGCGCCATGGTGGCTGACCCGTACCGATGGCTGGAAGACAGCACTGCCCTCGAGACCATTGAATGGGTTCAAAAGCAGAACGAATTGACCCGGCAGGTGCTGGACACCCCTCTGCGGGAGCAACTGAAGCAGCGTCTTGAGCAGCTATGGGATTACCCCAAGTATGAACTGCCCCGGGAAGTAAACGGCCGCCTCTTCTTTCAGAAGAACGACGGCCTTCAGAACCAAGCCTTGCTCTATTGCCAGGATCCTGGAGGAGAACCCTTTGTTATCTTGGACCCCAATGCCTTTAGTGAGGATGGCACCATCGCCCTGACTAGGTTTACGGTAAGCAAGGACGGCAAGCTACTGGCCTACGCCACCTCCGAGAGCGGCAGCGACTGGCAGAAAATCCGCATTCGCAAGGTGGATAGTGGTGAGGAATTCCCCGAAACCATCAACTGGTGCCGGTTCACCAACTTGCCCTGGACTCCCGACGGCAAGGGCTTCTTTTACAGCCGCTTTCCCCAGCCCGGCAGTGTTCCTTCTGAGGATCAGAGCAATTTCAGCCAGGTCTGGTACCACAGGGTGGGGACGGAGCAGGCCGAGGATACCCTGGTCTATGAGCGTCCCGATGCCAAGGAGCTGGGCTTAACCCCCG
>DAIOXA010000181.1:0-4267 GCA_036758185.1 Bacillota bacterium | reverse complement strand
GAGCCAGGACAATGCCAACAATGATTATGGCCAGGGCTTTAACAAAGAACTTGGCCACGGGGTTGGTGATCTCTCGACCGTTGATATAGATAGTACCCATGGGAAACCCTCCCCTACAGATATTCCTTGATCCAATTATAATTCACCACCAAGGGTAAGTCAACCCTTTACCTTAATATTGTTTACCCTCAGTTTAACAATCTGAAAGCGATTTCATGGAGAAATAGCTCTGTTAGAAGAATTACAGCTTGCTGACAAATCGAACCAATACCGGTTTCTTGGTGTCATACTGCAAATGGCAAAGGGAGGAACTATAATGAACAAGAAATTGGTAGGTTTTATCACCGTGCTGGCCCTGGTTCTAGTAGCCGGTGGCGCACTGGCATCTGGTCTTCTTACCAGAGATCTCAGCGGGACCATGGAATTTGTCGATCTCGAAGGTGGCTTTTGGGCCGTGGTCTCTGACGGAGAAAGGTTTATCCCCCTGGGTCTCAGTGAAGAGTACATGGTTGAGGGCCTAAAGGTAAGGTTCAAAGTTGTAGAACAGCCAGATATGATGGGTATCCACATGGCAGGAACCTACGTCGAGATAATCAAGTAACTTCCCTCCAGGACCAGGCCGCAAAGCGGTCTGGTTTGCATTTGCGGGACTATTTTTGCCTACTGGCAGGAATTAGTACGTGCCCGTCGAAGAATAATATAGAAAAGGGGGTGTTCAAAGTAAACGGTAAACTTATTGTCAACGAGGAAGTTTTTATGGGCATTGCCATGGCTGCCCTGCACAAGGTGGAGGATGTCATCCGTCAAGAGCGGAAAAGTACATTTTCTGGTCTCGGTCGTCTGCTGACAGGCAAGGGAGACTCAAAAATTACCGTCCAAAAAAGTGATGGCGATGAACAGTCCCCGTCGGGAAGCGTTTCTTTCGATTTACGTTTGGTCATGGTCTACGGAGTTGTAATCCCTGAGGTAGCCGAAAAGGTGAGGGACACAGTGGTCAAAGAGGTCAGCTCCATCACCGGATATGAAGTAGAGAAAGTGGACATCACGGTAGAAAGACTGGTCCACCCCGAGGAAATTGAGAAGGAAAACTGATGACAACCCCCTAAGGGGTTGTTTTTTGGGTGGGTAGTAGTTTGGTAATTGAGTATCTAGATAATCTAAAGGAATTTCCTTGGCCAAGGGAGAATATATATTGCATACCAGCCAAAGGAAGGAGTATGTACATGCGCGCAATAATTAACGGCAGAATTTACACCATGGCCGGGCAAGTCCTGGATGGCGGAACCATCCTGATGGATGCCGGGAAATTTACGGCCGTGGGCGCCAATCTCGCTGTTCCTGCCGACGCAGAGGTAATCGACGCCCAAGGCATGTTTGTCATGCCGGGAATCATCGATGCCCACACTCATATCGGGATTTTTGAACATGGCATTGGCTTTGAGGGTGCAGACGGCAATGAGATGACCCACCCTGCCACTCCCCATCTCCGAGCCCTGGACGCCATCAATCCATTGGACAAAGCCTTTCAAGGAGCTATTGCCGGTGGCGTCACTAGCCTTACCGTCGCCCCGGGAAGCGCCAACATCATCGGGGGGCAGGTTTTGGCAATGAAAACCTGGGGGCAGGTAGTGGATGATATGATCATCCAGGAACCCCTGGGGCTGAAAATCGCCTTCGGTGAAAACCCCAAACGGGTGTATAGCGGGCAAAAGAAATCACCCAGTACGAGAATGGCAGTGGCGGCTATCCTTCGGGAAAACCTGGTGGCTGCCCGCAATTACATGGATAAGCTGGCTAAGGCCAAGGATGACCCCGAAAAGGCCCCGGATAGGGATCTGAAGATGGAAATTCTGGTCAAGGTCCTGAAAAATGAAATTCCTCTGCGAGCCCATGCTCACCGGGCCGACGACATCATTACCGCCATCCGCATCGCCGAGGAATTTGCTGTAAATATCTGCATTGAACACTGCACCGAGGGACACCTCATTGCCGATTTCCTGGCCGAACATGGTGTTTCGGCAATTGTCGGCCCCACCCTGGGTACCCGTCCCAAGGTTGAACTGGTCAACACCACCTTTAAGACCCCAGGAATATTGCACAAAGCCGGGGTAAAAGTAGCATTGACCAGCGACCATCCCGTGTTCCCAGTCCAGCAGCTGCCCATTCAGGCCGCCCTGGCCCATAAGGATGGCCTGCCCGAAGAGGAGGCCCTCAAGGCCATTACCATTAATGCCGCCGAGATCATGGGCATTTCCCAGCGGGTGGGAAGTATCGACGTGGGCAAGGATGCCGACATCGCCATCTTCAGCGGGCACCCCTTTGACTGGAAGAGCCAGGTGGAGAAAACTATAATAGATGGAGAGGTTGTCTATGAGCGCTAAAAAATATTTGGCCATCATCAACGCCGAGATTCACACTGTAACCCAAAAAGAACCCATCAATGGCTCCATACTGGTGGAGGACGGTAAGATTGCCGACTTTGGCGACATCGTCATTCCTGAGACGGCTGATATCATTGATGCCGCCGGCGCCGCCGTCTATCCCGGATTCATCGATCCCCATACCCATCTGGGGGTTAGCGAGCAGGGGTTTGGCTGGGAGGGTCGGGACTATAATGAGATGACCGAACCGGTGACCACCCACCTTCGCGCCCTGGATGCTATCAACCCCGATGAGGACGGTTACCGGGAAGCTGTGGAAGCGGGTATCACTACAGTTATGTCTGCCCCCGGCAGCGCCAATATCCTGGGGGGCAGCACCGTCGTCCTTAAGACGGGAGGCGGCCTCCTCCATCAGCGAGTGCTGCGGGAAAATGCCGGCATTAAGGCTGCCTTGGGCGAGAACCCCAAGCGGGTCTACTCAAGCCAAAAGAAAGCTCCCAGCACCCGCATGGCCAGCGCCGCTGTGCTGCGGGAGGCCCTGGTGGCAGCCCAGAACTATCTGAACAAAATTGAACGGGCCGGGGACGATGTCGAGAAAATGCCAGCCCGGGATCTCAAGCTGGAGGCCCTTATACCCGTGCTCAAGAAGGAAATTCCCATCCGCATGCATGCCCATCGGGCCGATGACATCGCCACAGCCCTTAGGGTGGCCAAGGAATTCGACATCGACCTCACCCTGGAGCATGCCAGCGAGGCCCACCTCATCGTTGACAAGGTTGCAGCCACAGGCTTTCCGGCAATAGTCGGGCCTTCCATGGGCAGTGCCAGCAAGGCGGAGACCCAGCAAAAGACCCTGGAGACGGTAAAGATCCTCAGCGAGGCAGGCGTAACGGTGGCCCTGACCACCGACCATCCCGTCCTCAATATCTACCAGCTTTTCCACGCCGCTGCCGCCGTGGTGCGGGAGACGGGCATGGATGAGTATGATGTCCTGCGCTGCATTACCATCAACGCCGCCAAAATTTTGGGCGTCGATGACCGGGTGGGCAGCATTGAAAAGGGCAAGGACGCCGACCTGGTAATCGTCGACGGCCATCCCTTTGGCTACCTTTCCCAAGTGCTTTACACAATCATCGATGGCGAGGTCGTCTACCCCAAGGAAGCTTAGTAGCCGCCTCCCCGAAGCATACCAAAATAGAGCTTGACACTTGTCAGCTCTATTTTTCTGAGTCATACATTTGTATAGGCCTGCTTTTGTTCTCACTTCCGCACAAGCCACATGATAGTGAGGTGTGTTTTTAATAAAAGTAATTAAGTGTCTTTAGGGTATTGGAGTACTTCTGAATCCCATTATATACAATAAGGATGTCCCCTGGATTACCCCGAATCGATGTGAGTTGTCTAGCCACGGGAAGGATAATCTGCTCCCCGCTTAAAAACCTGGATGTTTGTATCCCGGGTTATTCATGTATAACAATGTGCCTTGCATTGAAAGGCACATTGTTATACAATAAGACCATGAAACAGATGACTCAGATCAAAAAGGGAACTCTAGAGTACTGTGTGCTGGCTGTGATTGCAGGAGATGAAAGGTACGGCTATGAGATTGTCCACATACTGCAAAAACTGGGGCTAGCCACCCCAGAAGGCACTATTTATCCTCTATTGGCCAGACTGCAAAAGGAGGGAATGGTCCGCTCGCGTTGGATTCAGTCCGATCAAGGCAATCCCCGCAAGTACTATAGCATCACTGAAACCGGTATGTCTTCGCTGCGCGAGTTTAAGAGCAACTGGCTTCAGTTTACTACGGTGGTTGCCAAAATTATTGAGGAGGTGCACTGATGTCACCGGAGAAGATATTAAGCCACTATATTTCTGATTTGGAG
>DAIOXA010000180.1:0-4289 GCA_036758185.1 Bacillota bacterium | reverse complement strand
TATGTATGTCAAATCTCAGGCGACCGCCAAATCCATAATGCTGGGCGCAATAGGTCTATGCTTAGTCGCCACCTTACCCTTCTTTTTTCTGCGACCCATCCTATGGATGGGCGGACTGATTGCCAGCGGATACTTTAGCGGTTGCGCGGTGGCGGCCTGGGGATACTTTCTTCGGGCCTTTACGCCCAAGAATCAGCGCATCAAGTCCTGCGCCGACGTGTTGATTTATTCCAATCTGGTGATGATTGCAGTCAACGTGGTGGCCATGAACCGGTCGCCATTTATCGGGCTTGTCCTCTCTATCCTTTGCCTTGCCATCGGCATGGCTTTTATCGGGCTGATGCCAGTGGAATTAAAGGATGGGCAGAACAAAACTTTTATAAATAAGACCCATGGCGGCATTAAAACCCCCCTCATGCTGCTATGCCTTTTTGTCTTCATCATCACAATTAATTCCGGATTAATGTACCAGGTCATCAACCCAGCCTTTGAGCATCTGACGGGACTTACAAGCTGGTATTGGGCTGTGCCATATATCGCGGCCCTGGTCATTATGCGCAACCTGCCAATGAAAGCCAGGCGTTCCATGATTTTGTATATCGGAATGGCAATGATTATGGGGGCATTCATCAGCTTTATGCTGTTGGGGCGAAGCGCTTCCGATTATCTGATAGTAGATACGCTGATGCTCGGCGCTTGCGGTATTTTTGATTTGTTTTGGTGGAGCATCCTGGGAGAAATGCTGGATTACACCGAAAACCCGGCGCAAACCTTTGGCATTGGACTTTCCGCCAATGTCTTCGGCGTCCTCTGCGGAGGCGTCCTGGGAATGGCTGTGACATCCATGGGGCTTCTTGGCGCCGAGGTGGCGGTGATTGCCCTTACGGTGGTTTGCGTTACTATGGGTTTACTGCCTCCCCTTAACCGTCAGCTCGTTTTACTGCTGAAAAGCCACGCCTACCTTGCAGCCTATGACAATATGTCCCAGTCACAGCAAAGGAACATTGTCCGGCAGGCCAAAACCCTTGACCCTTTGACTGCCCGGGAGCAGGAGGTATTGCAACTAATCCTTTCCGGTAAATCCAACCGCGGAATTGCCGGGGCTTTGTTTATCAGTGAGAGCACAGTAAAAACCCATGCAAGGAACATTTTTTCAAAATATGATGTAGGCAGTCGTGCGGAACTCATCAGCACCCTGCTGAAAAACCAAACCGGCTGACAAGTGAAACCGTATAAGTATAGATATCCGCCTCTCACCCCAAAGGGTAAGGGGCTTTTTCTGTCATCTCATCCTTTCGGAGGATGCTTTTTCAGGCATCTTTAAAATTTATACTGGAGGAGGTATGGAGCATATGCAAAAAATCCGCAAAGGGCGCCATGGATATGCCTTGTTTATGACGGGAAAACGGATAGAAAGGAGCTTTGCACGATGAAAGTGCGACGTCGGGCGCAGTGGCGGCGGCGATTGCACTGTATGACGGCGGCAGCGTGAGCGACGCCTACATGGAATTTGTATACTCCGCAATAGATGTATTCCCGGCGGCAAGACTCGGCAAGGCGGTGGTTGAGGCAACTAAAGCGGGCGTCGAGATGTGGCAGGACTACTCCGTCGAACGCGCCTATAAAGTATACTTGGATCAGAGCATCACCTCCGACGGTTCGGTAAGCCCCGACAGTTGGGACATCATATTCCATAGTACGAACGGTGTCCGATAAATTTGCAGTTGTGGTGCGAAGTTTTAATAATGACAGCAAAGGGATTGTCCTTGTTAACTGGTGTGATATACGCCGATGTGACGGAAAAGCATACGAAATCCTACATTGAAAACTATCAAGAAAATACCAATACAGGCTATAAAGGTATGAATGTCACCGTAGGCGGTACAATGCCATCGGGTTCCGCACAGGGTGATAAGGTTTTTATCCTTATCAGTTTTAGCGGAGGGAACAATACCGTTTTTACTGCCTATGAGTATGAGTGGCATACATCCTAAGGACAACAACCTTTCTACGCTGGCTTTGGTGTCGCTGAGGCGTCCCACCGGTGTTACCGTAACCGACTTGTTCTAAACGAGAAAATACTATAGCATAACGGCCCCTTAATAACACATAAAAGACGGCAACTGGTGTACTATGTACCCGGAAGCCGTCTTTGTATTGGTAGCCAGTGTCTTTGTCTCTTCTCTGATCTTGGCTCACATTACTGTAATGTATATCGACCGGTGAAAGGTCTATACAGCAATGTGCAAGAGATGGAGTGTCACTTGCACATTGCTCTTTTATCCCTTTTAATATACCAATACCGTGGGCGCCAGTTCCAGCAGGGCAGCTAGTAAGCCGGTAGCCCAAAGGTTGTTGGTGCGGTGGTAGAGAAAGCCGACCATCAGGGAACGACCCAGAGCGGAAATTAACGGCAGCGCTAGCTCTCTAGCCAAGCCTCCAGTAAAGGCAGTGAAGACGGCCCAGGCGCAAGAGACAATTACTAGCCCCACCATGGGATGAAGCCAATGGGAAAGCACCCGCTGACAAAATCCCCGGAGCAAGCCTTCCCGAAACAAGATGGCCAGGGCAATAAGCGCGTACGAAGAGTGCCACTCAATCCCTACCGGAAGAGCAAAGGTTGAGCCAAGGGCAATAAAGGCTGCTACACTGAGGGCGGCGACAGAGCCCGCCGCTAAGCCTCGGGTAGAAAGTCCAAAGAACTTTGGCTCTAGGTGGGCTTGCTGGGCCCACAGAGCAACAAAGACTAAGGGTAGCAGCCAGAGGGCAGCCATGCCCCAGAGGGGTGGCTGGAAATAGCCCTGGAATAGGGTAAGGAGCAAGGCATAGAGCAAGCCTTCCAAGAGGGCGGCAACGGTTCGGAGGACTTGGTACCGGCCGGTAACTTCTTGGTTTTGAGGGTCTAGACCCCCGGCCAAAAAGGCAATTAAACTTATGGCCGCCAAGGCAAGGAAGATCATATAGACGCCGACCCTATTCCCATAATTATCCGGAGGATAGTATTGAGTTTCGAGATCGGGATGGGCAAACTCAATATTTATGTCTGCTCCCGCTACCTTTACCTGGGTATCCTCATAGTAAGAAAAGGGACCCAGGCGTTGGCCCCAGAGGCGGAGGAGAACGGTTTGGGGAGAGGGCAGAAGCCAATTGGAAAACCCATATAGGTCATAGCTTGAGAGGAGGTTATACCCATTATCCAACTGACGGCTGAGATATTGTCTGGGGATATCTCCTTCTTCCAGGTCGTCAGCCCTGAGTAAGATGGTATTGCCCGAGTCCTGGATGATACTCTTATAATCTATAAAGTCCAACATTATCAATACCTGGTCTACATTGTCCTCTATTCTGTCTGGCAAATCGCCTCGATGCTCTTGAGGCAAGGAGAGCCCTAGAACTCCAGGGTATTCTTCGGGGGGGATTAGCAGTACGGCCACCACTCGCCCCTGATAGTACGCGGGGATTACCAAGGTCCCGGAAAACAATTTAATGTCCAGGTAATCGTAAGCTAGGCTCCAGTTGTCTGCAAAGGAGTAAATGGTGTCGGTGCTAAACTGAATATCTGTCTTGCCAAAGCCCTCCGGGGCAGTGACATAAGTTAGGAAAGCGCCCAACGCCGCAAGCACAGAAAGGATCAGGGCAATAAAGGTCCGGGTAACGGGGTTGGCAAATAGTGTCTTAAGCATATCTCTCACCCTCCAAAGTCTGACCTAAAACTATTCGACTCTCAACGCGTCAATACCTTCTCAGCTTGGGCAATTTGACCATAATGTCCTTTGCAAGAGAAGTCCGGCGCAAGCGCCTGCCTCGAAAGCGAGGGGTCTTAAGACCTTAAATCGGATACACAAAATCTATAATTCGATTTCGTAGCAGCATTTTGCTATTATGGTAGTGAAAATGTACCATATAAGAGGTGAGACATACTAAAGAAAAGGTAATTCAGGAGGAGGAGTTGACATGAGCTTAGCCGAAAAATTCATTACCCTGCCTGTCTGGGCAGTGGTGGGGGCTTCAGAAGACCCGGAAAAATTCGGGCATAAGATCACCCTCCGGCTCCAGAAGGCCGGCATGAAAGTGTTTCCCATTAACCCCAAACCGGGACGGATCAATGGCGCACAGTTTTATCCAAGCTTAAGCTCGCTGCCCAAGCTCCCCGATGTGGTGGACCTGGTTGTGCCGTCACCGGTTGCCCTGCAGGTGGTGGAAGAATGTGCAAGACTAGGCATACAGAAAATTTGGTTCCAACCAGGAACCCGCTCTCCAGAAGCTTCCCAGCGTTGCAGGGAATTGGG
>DAIOXA010000179.1:0-4291 GCA_036758185.1 Bacillota bacterium | reverse complement strand
ATCCTTGCCGATCTTGGTAGCCTGGATATTAAGTAATCCCTGCTGATTGACGGTGGCCCCAATTACCTCATCCCCAGGCTTCTTGCTCACCGGCAAGGATTCGCCGGTGGCCATGGATTCATCGATGGCACTTTCTCCCTGGACAATTATACCGTCGGTGGGAATTTTCTCCCCCGGGCGCACCACCATGACATCCCCTGCTCGAACCTGTTGAATGGGGACTTCCTGCTCCTGGCCATCCATCAGGATAGTGGCAGTCCTTGCCCCCAACTCCAACAGCTTCTTGATGGACTGGGAAGCCCTGCCCCTGGCCTTGGTTTCAATGTACCTGCCGGTGAGGTGAAAGGCCATGATCATCCCGGCAACACCGGCATAGTTCTCCACCGGCCAGAAGAATACCATTATCCCGGTGGAAATAGCGGCCAGGGTGCCCATGGCGATGAGGGTATCCATATTAGCGCCGCCATGGCGCACCGCCCGCCACGCCGACTGGTATACATGGCCGCCAGCCCAAAGCAACGCCGGCAGGGCCAGGAGAAGCATACCCAAATTATAGCTTAGAACACTGGGCCAGGCGTGGTCATTGCCGCCGGCCGTCATGGCGATGAGCATCCACACCGCCGCCGGTAGGGTGAAGACCCAGGCCGTCCACATCCGCCGGGCTGCCAGGTGCAGCTTGGCGTCATCTTCATCCCGCTCTGCAGCGGGTTCACCCTCCAACTCTAGATGGCCCACGTAGCCCGCCTTCTCCACAGCGGTCAAAAGGGTTTGAGTGTCAATCTTTGCCGGGTCATACTCAATGCTGGCCAGCTCGGTGGTCAAGTTCACCGAGGCAGAGGCAACGCCCTCCACTTGCTGCAGGGCCCGTTCCACTCGGTTGGAACAGGCGGCACAGGTCATACCTTGTATTTTTATGGTTGTCTTGACAATGTCCTTGGTCATTCCGTCCAACCTCCCTTATACCCCATCTGGGTATCAATAGCGTACCCCATTCTCCCTCTCCTGTCAATACCTGAGTAATTTAGTATGGTATCGCTGGGCTGCGCCTGTGCTGCTAGTGTACACAGAAAAACCGGTGGACAACCACCGGTTACCTTTCCCCCCACCACCAGACCAGGGCAAAGCCTGCTACAGCAAGAGCTAACAAGAGCAAGGGGCTATCCCAACTGGTGGGTAATAACATCCGAGCCGATCCGATGATTAAGCCAGAAAACAGCCAGTTGATGGAGGCCCGATACCGAGAATATATATTGTCCAGAGCATTGGACAGGCCAAAGACTCCGATGGCTGCACCCAGCACAAAGACCGACAGCACCAGCCAATCAAACTCTGCCAGGGCCTTGAACATATTATCATAAATGCCCATAATAATCAGTACTGAGCTGCCGGAGACTCCAGGTAAAATCATGGCAGCAGTGGACAGGGCCCCGCCAATGAGAAGCATAGAAATTCCCGGCCAGGCAGTGTCATCCACCATGGCCATGGGCTCACTGGCCAGCAAAAAGCCTATCAGTGCAGCTAACAGGAACAGTAGAACCCTGCGGAAATAAGGACGGTAGTGTTCTCCCAATACCGATTTTACAGACGCCAGTATACAGCCCAGCAGAAAAGCAGACACGAAATTCGCATATGATTGCAACAACCAGGCAAAACCAACCCCGCTGACAAGGATTCCCACCGCCCCACCCAGGGCAAAGGGTAGCCAGGGGACTAGGCGCAGCCGGGCCAGATCTGCCATTAGCTTTTCATACAATCCCAGAAGCAAGAGCATGGTCCCGCCGCTCATTCCCGGGAGAACCACAACAACGCCAGTGATTATTCCCTTTACTAACATCTGCATCGCATTACTTCCCCTCTTGCCGCAAAAAAGTATGTCCAACAAGCATTATACTATTATAGCGCCTCTCGAGCCAGTGAGTGAAGTATTTAAGCAGAAGTCTCCTTTGCAGCTCTTGGATTGCAATTGAAAACACTTTTTCAGAAGAGGGAACAGGTTATAATGACTTTTGTTTTTTTATGGATAGCCCAATGTTCCCCAAGGAATAACCAAGGGAAGCACAAAGTGTTTGTCCCTGAAAGATATCTTGCCTGAGATCCCCATAAAGCGTGCCCCGAAACAAGTTAAGCCGACCCTGAAGAACGCCAAACAGAAAGGGCAATTTGCCTCTGGCCTTGTAAAATCTCTCCTTTTGCACTATAATTCTTAAAGATGCCTGTATAAGGGATTAATATTTTTTTAAGGGAGTGGAGACCCGATGGCCAAACAAAATCGTGGCAAAGGCCTGTGGGGCAAGCCCGGCCGCGGCAAGGGCACCTGTCCCCTGTGCTCACGCACTAGCGCCAAATTGCTATGGCAGACCAAGGACGAGGGTGGCAACGACGTTCAGGTTTGCAAGCGCTGCAAAAACCGCTAAGAAAAAAGCCGTTACCTGTACGACCAATCCAGGAAACGGCTTTTTGCTGCCCTAAACCAGGCCCAATAGCCTTGCTGCGGTCGCCACAACTAGACAGATTCCGACTCCCATGACGGTGGGCACCAGGAAAGAAACCAGCATCCACTTTATGCTCTGGGTTTCCTTGCGAATTGTCAATAATGTAGTGCCGCAGGGGAAGTGCACCAGGGTAAACAGCATAACGTTGACGACAGTTAGCCAGGTCCAACCGTTATTGACCAAGAGCTCCCGCAACGCCGACAAGCTATCCAGTTCTAACATTGAACCAGTGGCCATGTAACTCATGATGATGATGGGCACCACTATTTCATTGGCGGGCAGGCCCAAGATAAAGGCCATGAGGATATAACCATCCAAGCCCATGGCCCTGCCCAGGGGACTCAGGAAATTGGCGCCATGACTCAACAGACTGCCCCCATCCACGGCAATATTGGCCATTAACCAGATAATTATTCCGGCAGGAGCAGCCACCACTATTGCCCGCCCTAGGACAAAGAGTGTCCGGTCAAAAATCGAGCGCACAATTATCCTACCAATCTGTGGCTTTCTATACGGCGGCATCTCCAGGGTAAAGGAAGATGGTAGCCCCTGGAGAATTGTATTGGACAACAGGCGGGATACCGCCAGCGTCAACACCACGCCCAAGACGATGACAGCCATCACTGCTAGAGCGGCCAGGCCATTTTGGGCTGCGCCAGCTGCTCCGCCAATAAATATTCCCGCCATGGAAATGAGGATGGGAAAGCGGCCGTTGCAGGGCACAAAGTTGTTGGTGATGGTGGCGATGAGCCGCTCCCGGGGGGAGTCGATGATGCGGCAGGCGATGACCCCTGCAGCGTTGCAGCCAAAGCCCATGCACATGGTCAGGGCTTGTTTGCCGTGGGCACAGGCTTTCTTAAAATAATAATCCAGGTTAAAGGCCACCCTGGGCAGGTAGCCCAGGTCCTCCAGCAAAGTAAAGAGGGGAAAGAATATCGCCATGGGCGGCAGCATTACCGAGATGACCCAGGACAGAGTCCGAAATATCCCTAGGATCAGGACACCGTGGACCCATTCCGGCAGGTAGCCCCACAAGGCTAAATTGGATAGCCAATTTTCTGCCGCCGTGAACATGCTGGCCAGGAGTCCCGACGGGTAGTTTGCGCCCTCAATGGTTATCCAGAACACCAAGCCCAACAGGGCGATCATTATGGGTATACCGAAGACCTTAGAAGTCAGCACCCGATCAATTTTCCGGCCCAGGGCGTTGTGGTCTTGATTTTCCAACCTTACCGTCTGCTTATACAGACCCTCGGCCTCGCTGACAATGCTACCCACCACCATATCGCGAACATCTTCCGACCTAATACCATGATCAGTACAAAACTTCTGGTGAGTCATCTTAAATAAATCGCTGTCACTTATTTCCACATCCTGGTAGGTAGCTAGGGATTTTAGTATTGTCTGTTCACCTTCCACCATACGCAAGGCCAGCCAGCGGCTGTTGACCTTGCCCAGGGTAAGGGGTTCCAGCTTGGGGCGCAAACTCTCTACGGCCTTTTCCAGTTCTCGGGGATAGCGCACTTGGTGCGGTGCAGTAGCCCGCTCGCCTGAGGCCACCCCGGCGATGGCGGTCTTTAATTCCTTCAAGCCCTCTCCGGAACGAGCATTGGTGGCCACCACCGGCGCCCCCAGCAGTTTTGCCAACTCTTTTAAGTCTACCTTAATCTTTTTCCGCCGCGCTTCATCAATGAGGTTGACACAGACCACAACCCGATGGGTAATCTCCAATACTTGCAACACCAAGTTCAAGTTGCGCTCTAGGCTGGTGGCATCGGCGACCACCACTGTGGCATGGG
>DAIOXA010000178.1:605-4294 GCA_036758185.1 Bacillota bacterium | reverse complement strand
CCACAGCACTGGCATTATCCCGAAGCCACCAGCCTCCCTCATCAGTGAGGGCAACCGCTGGTAACAGTCCCTTGGGCCAGCCCACTGCACAGGCCAATTCCTCGCCGGGGGACAGGGGTCCCGCCGCGGCAAATACTATGCGGCCATAGTAGTCGTCATAGTGGAAAACATTGCTACCCGTTGCATCCTCCCCGCGCAGCAAGGCCGAGCGCAGGGGCTGCACCTCGGTGAGTTCTGCCGGCAGTTCCAGAGTAAATTTTACCTGGCCTATTGACTGTCGCCAGGGAAATCCCGGCATTTGCCAGTTCAGTTCCTCAAACTCTTGGCCCACCACTACTTGGCGATCCAAGGTGTAGGCAATGGTAAGGATAAATTCCCTTGAGGGCAGGGGGTTTTCGGCATTACCCACCTGCAGGCGCTGTCCACCGGGGATATCCACCTGCGCCCAGGGAAAGTCTACTCCGTCAACTTGGACCTGGGTAATATTTAAATGGGAGATTCGGCGTCGCCCCTCCCCGTCTAGGTTAAGGTTGGGGAAATCCCTGGAAAAACCCTGGCTAAAACTACCATCATTTCTCAGCCTCAGCTGTTCCTCCACGGATAATAGCCTGTCGCTGCCCAGCTTTGCCCGGCTGCTACAATCAAGGATTCCCCCCACCTGGGCATTGTGCTGGGCGTAGCCCTGGGGCCAGGAGGCGGTAACGATCATGGACTCCCCCGGGGTCAGGGGCCGAAGCGCAACCAATCCTTCTCCTCCAGGGTACTGCGCCAACCCTCTCGGGACTCAGAACCCACCACTGCATCCCAGTGAGTAAAGCCGGGGCGAGGAGCCCGGGCGAATTCAACATCCACCGCCACCCGCTCCATGGGCAGGGGCCAAACGCCTGTGGCATTCCAGTCCAGGCCCTGGGAAAAATCGTAGAAATCCAAAGCATGGGCACAGCGGTAAGACAATATATAGACATAGCGTCCCGGGGGCAGGGTGAGGGTAGGATCGCCCACCGTCACCGCCAAGCCATCGCCAGTGTCGGCGAGGCCATATTCCAGGGGTTCGCCGTCCACCAGCACTTCTAGAATATCATAGTCCAAGGCTCGCTCATGTCCCAGATCTGTCTGACGCCAGCGGGGCAGCACGCGCTCAAATCCCCAGCTTACTCTGTCCCCGTGGTTGACTAGGATGATGGTTTCGGTAAGCTCTATTTCCCCTTGGGGGAGAATGGAAATTCGTACGTGAAAGGACTCAACCCGCTCACTATCCCTCAATCCCTCCATTTGGCCCAGGGCAGAAGCCGGAACAAACACCAACAAGAGGACCATAAAGAAAAGCCGCTTAGCCATCATATCACCCGCTTTTTTTGGTTTTTCTATCCTTTAGGGATTCTACTTTTAGGAAGGATTTTCCTGCAGACAAGGTAATATTGAACTAATGCTAGCGGAATTAACAAACCCTCCCCCAAAAAGGGAGAGGGCTGTTACCGATCCTCATTCAGTTTCTCCATCCCGCCAATAGCGGCTGAAGTACTCAGTGGTGGTGCAAAAACTCTTGGTATCGGCCAGGTCAATGGCCAGCTGCCCATCCAAATGCTCCAGTTCGTGTTGCAACAGTTCTGCCAGCTCCCCCTCTGCCTCCAGGGTCTGGACTTGCCAGTTCAGGTCCCGGTAACTCATGGTGACCTGGCGGTCACCTGCCCCTTTATCTCAAATTAAATACCCCCTTAAGCTTTTTCGCTTTGCATGGACAATGGTGTCATTGTTATGCTAGCATACCCCTAAACATAGACAAGGGAGGGTACCCATTGCAGCATGTATTGAAGTTTAGCAATCTCAGCAAATCCTATAGCTCTGGGGGCAAGCAGGTCCATGCCCTGGACGAGGTGAGTTTTCAGGTTCCACCAGGGATGATCTTCGGCCTTCTGGGTCCCAACGGCGCTGGCAAGACCACCACCGTAAAGACCGCCTGCGGGCTCATCAAGCCTGATGCCGGTAGCGTTACCATCCTGGGGCATGACATCCAAAAGCAGCGCAATGCCGCCCTGGACCAGATCGCCGGCGTCCTAGAGGGGAATCGCAATATTTACTGGCGACTGACCCCCAGGGAAAATCTGGAATTCTTTGCCGCTCTGCACGGGCGCAGGCCCCGGGCGGTGAGGAAGGAAATCGAGGAACTCATTAGCCTTATGAACCTGACGGAAAAGGTCAAGACCCCGGCCCGAAAATTATCCCGGGGCATGCAACAAAAACTAGCCTTGGCTGTGGCCCTAATCAGCGGGGCGCCCATCCTCCTTCTGGATGAGCCCACCCTGGGCCTGGATGTGCAAGCCTCCCTGGAAATCCGCAACCACCTGCGCCGTATTGTCCAGGATGAAGGCCGCACGGTGATGATCACCACCCACGATATGCACGTGGTGGAGGATATCTGTGCCCATGTCGTCATCATCAATAGCGGTAGGGTGGTGGCCGACGACGACACCCATAACCTGCTCAAGCTCTTCCGCTTCCGCTCTTACGACCTGGCGGTGGGGGAGCTGGCCCCGGAACAGCAGGAGGCCTTGGCCAGAGTCCCCCACCTGCACCTGGTAAAGGTCAACGGCTCTTGGCGGATTTCCCTGGAGGTCGAAAACCATGCCCTTCTCTGGCAGGTGCTGGACATCCTCCGCACCCGGCACACATCCATTGAGGAAATCCGCCGCCAGGAACTGAATTTTGAAGGGGTCTTTATGGAGATCCTGGGGAGGGCTGAAGCATGAGACTGTGGCTAGCTTTTACCGCCATATTTAAAAAACAACTGATTATGATGTGCAGATACTTCGTCAATTCCATCGGCACCTTGATTACCCTTTACTTGGTCTTCATGTTAATGTTCCTGGGTTCTCAGGGAATTGCCGGAGGGGTAAGAATGGGCGACGGGCTAGACAACCTGGTGGTCGGCTATATTACCTGGTTTGTCCTCCTCATCGCTTACCAAGCCATTCCCTACACCATCCTGGGCGAGGCAGAGCAGGGAACCCTGGAGCAGCTGTATATGGCGCCCCTGAGCTTTAGTATCGTCATGGCCTTTAAACTTATTGCCGAAATCCTGGTGGGTATGGGGTCAGTGGTGATCCTCCTCTTGGTAATCATCGCCACCACCGGCACGCATCTCAACATGGATATCCCTGCCCTGCTACTCCTGCTACTCCTGGTCATAGCAGGGGGCAGCGGCCTGGGCTTCCTCCTGGGCGGCATCACCTTGCTCATCAAGCGCATTCATTCCTACCTGCAAATAGTTCAATTTGCCATCATCGTCTTGGTGGCGGTGCCGGCAACTGGCCTCTGGCGCTGGCTGCCCGTCGCCTTACCCGCCCATTGGATGCGCCAGGTTCTAGTCCAGGGCCAGGGCCTGGGCCAAATTCCCCTCCAGGATTGGCTGGCCATGGTGGGGGTGGCCGGGGCCAGTGTCGCCCTGGGAGTGGTTATCTTTAGGATTTGCGAGATCCGGGCCAGGGAAAAGGGGGTCATCGGACATTTCTAGTAAAAACAGGCATCTGCGGATGCCTGTTTCCTTTATTCATTAACTTTGCTTATTCTAATGAATAAAGGAAAGAATGCCCTGGGCTTGGAATAATAATTACCAAGGGGGGATGCATATGCGACGCTTGGCAATCTTGCTCTTGGCGCTCTTCAGTCTGCTAGCTGTTGGCCGTGGCGAT
>DAIOXA010000178.1:0-574 GCA_036758185.1 Bacillota bacterium | reverse complement strand
AAACCGTGATGGCAGCGGCGACTTAGATTTAAGGGTTTCCCTGGACAACCTGACCCTGGACTTGCTGGGTCAGGTCGGCGCCGACCCGCTGGTGACCCTGAGGGAGGCGCTGGAGGAGGATGGATATGCCGTCAGCGTCGAACCGGGAGCAAACCAGAGGGAAATTATCGCCCGCAAACATGTGCCAAAGCTGACACCTCAGGGACTGGGGGTGGCGGCAATCCCTAGAGTTTTTACTGCGTCTGCCACGGCGCCCGAAGGAATTCAGGTCCGGCGAAGCTTGCTTAATATTTGCTACCGCTTTGAAGGGGAAATTGATCCGGCAAGCTTTGCCCTGGTCCAGGCACTGGACGGGCTGGAGAGCTCCCTCCTGGCTAAGATGCAGTATGAGTTTGCCCTGACTCTGCCCGTCCCTGCCGATGAACACAATGCCGATGCCGTAAGTGAGGGGGGCAAGACCCTGGTTTGGCAACTTATCCCCGGTGAGAAAAACCGGGTGTTGGTGGAGGCGTCTCAGTGGAACCCCGCGGGATTGGCCGCTTTTGCCCTACTCCTCCTCATGCTGGGAGTAGGG
>DAIOXA010000177.1:0-4295 GCA_036758185.1 Bacillota bacterium | reverse complement strand
GATTATTACGGTGTCCTGGAGGCAAAGGGCGCCAGGGTTGAGGTGGGGGACGCCGCAATCTTTAGTTTCCGTACGCAAATCTTTGTCACCCGCTCCCGGGTAGCTTTGCTCCAAGGCCTCAATGGGGGCAGACCTGAACTCATGGGAATTTACGACAGCCTAGGCCGGGAGGTGGATTAGTTGCCTCGCTCTCTGCTCTTAGTTATCGACAGTCTTGGTGTAGGCGCCATGGAAGACGTTGGTGAAGTTCGTCCCGCCGATCTCGGGGCCAATACCCTGGCTCACGTGCTGGAGGCGAATCCGGATTTGCAGCTGCCCGCCCTGGAGCGCATGGGCTTGGGCAGGGTTTTGCACCCCCGCCAGGAGGGTAACCCCGTCCGTGGTTCCTGGGGCGTCAACCGTCTGCAGCATCAGGGGGCCGACAGTTATCTGGGTCATCAGGAACTGATGGGGTCCAAGCCCCTTACCCCGTTGCTCCAGGGCTTTGCCGAGGTCAGCGCCCAGGTCAGGGAGGCTCTGGAAGCACAGCACCACCGGTGGAAGCTGTGGGTTCAGTCAGGGAAGTATCTGGTGGTGGCCTCACTAAATCCTTAGGCCCAGACTTCCTCAATGCTTGGGGAACTTTCCCCGGGACAATAGCCATGGCCTGGATGTTGATTCCTATTTTAGGAACCATTGGACAACCCCAGGTTTTAACTAGGATGTATGCCTTGAAGGATCCTAAGGACATGCCCAAATTAAGTATCTATGCCGCCATTTCTCATGCAATAGTCGGCTTTTTAGCTGTTGTGGTCGCCTATGGGGCCCTCTACTTGGTTGCCAATGGTACTGTGGATCCCCTGGCCGTTGCCGACAGGGCTATCTTTGTCTTTGCCGACGAGGTTGGACTTCTTGCCCAGCTCTTGGTATATGCGGCTGTCCTCGCTGCAGCGATGTCATCGGCCAGCTTGTTCCTGTCCATCTGCGCCGGTATCATTTCTCGAGATTTGCCCAGTGCTTTGGGGAAGAAGGTTCCCGAAGACAAGCAAATCATGGTATCCCGCATTACCATGTTCTTCCTTGGGTTTATCTCTATCCTTTTTTCCATCTATCGCTCCGACATGGTGGCCATCTTAGGCACCTTTGGTTGGGGGACTCTGATGAGTGGGACATTTCCGGTATTTATAATCGGCTTGCTCTGGAAGCGGGCAAATGAAAAGGGAGTAATGGTGGGGATGGTTGCATCCCTAGCTCTTAACATTCTCTCCTTGACGTCCTTCCAGTGGCCGGGAGCGTTGCCAGGATACTTCAACATCATTGCCATCTCTGTAGCATTGACCATATTTGTGTCCTTGTTCACCAAAAGGCAGGAACTCAGCGACAATATCCAGGCCGTCATCGACCTGTAATTGGCAGCTTCAGTCTGCCGTGGTTTGCCCACGGCAGACTGGACTTTTTATTATTTTAATGAGGGAGGGGTAGAGATGAAAATTCTTGCGATTAATGGCAGCCCTAGAGAGGATGGCAATACTTTTCAGTATCTCAACATGGTGCTAAAAGAGGCAAAAGAATTAGGAGCTGAAACCGAGCTTGTTCAATTAGTAGGCAAAGATATCAGAGGTTGTCGTGGGTGCTATCAGTGTGTAGAGGCAAAGAAATGTACCCAAGCTGATGACTTTCAGAGCATATTTCCGAAAATAGCCGTAGCCAATGCGATAATCTTGGGTTCTCCCGTATACCATTCCTCCATCACCGCCGAGCTCAAGGCAGTCTTGGATCGGGCGGGTTTTTCCGGGCGCTGGGCAAAGAACGAGATGAAGCAAAAGGACGAGAGTTATCAGTGGGGGACCACAGCGCTGTCGGGAAAGGTCGTTGTTCCTGTGACAGCTGCTCGCCGTGCCGGACACAACTTCGCCTTTGCCCAAATTCTTTTGTGGGCGGTAGCCAACGACTGTATTATTGTGGGCAATACGTACTGGAATGTTGGTGTCGCTGGTAAAGGCGGCGCCAAGGATGCCCATACCGATGAAGAAGGAGTCGGAATTATGCAGAACCTAGCCCGCAGGGTTGTCACTCTGCTGGGGCGGTTATAAGGAGGGGTGGGAATGTCCAACAGTTGGATTGGCAATTATTCCTACTTTAGGGCGAGAATCGATATACACCGGGAAGCTGTCTATGACCTAGACGCGGGCACTCACTACAGCTATGGTGATTTGGAAAGAAGAGCTAATGTGCTGGCGAACTATCTGCAGGAGCAACTGGGAATTGTCAAGGATGATCGCATAGCCTTTATCTCCAGAAATTCGGTGGAAATGATCGACGCCTATTTCGCCACCGGCAAACTGGGGGCAATCTATGTGCCGTACAATGCCCGTTTATCGGTGCAGGAGCTGTCCCATCTGATCAAAAGCGAAACTCCCAGGGTTTTATTCTACGAAGAGATATTTGCCGAGAAAATCGCCCAGCTCAAATCCCAATGCTCCAGTATAGAAAAGTTTGTCGTGGTTTCGGCAGATAAGAATCCTGAAGGGGATATGGAGTACGGTGAAATCCTGGGCTATGCCAACGATTCTTTTGTTGGCTGTGGGACCTTGGACATGGAAGATATCCACATGATAATCCACACTGGAGGGACCACGGGGCTACCCAAAGGCGGGTTGATTTCTCATCGCTGTGAACTGTTTAACTCATTTAATGAGATATGCACATGGGGTCTTAATTACCAGGACAGCACCTTGCTCTTGCTCCCCATGTTTCACACCGGTGGTTGGAACCTTCTCACTCTGCCCCTATTGCATGTGGGAGGCCGACTGATCATCAACAAGCAGTTCGACCCCAAAAAGACCCTGGAAGTGGTGGAGCAGGAGAAGATAACGACGCTGTTTGGGGCGGCGACATTATTTCGAATGATGGTGGAGCTGCCGGAATTTGAGAGTACTGACTTCTCCAGCGTCAAATGGGTGATGGCCGGCGCTACCCCCACTCCCATCAATATAATGGAGCAATTCTGGAATAAGGGGACTAAGTTTGTCCTGGGGTATGGCATGACGGAAGCAGGCCCCAATAACCTATCCTCCGTTGCCCACTTTATGGAACCGAAACTGATAAAGGACAAGTACGCTTCGGTGGGAAAACCCATGTACCTTTCCCTGGCTAAATTGGTGGACTATGACGGAAAGGAAATCACAGAACCCGACGCCCCTGGCGAATTGCTCTGGGCAGGCCCGCAGATTTTCTCCGGCTACTGGAACAATCCTCAGGAGCCAGATAAGACCCTAGTAGATGGTTGGATTCACACCGGGGACATGGCCACCAGGGACGAGGACGGTTACTACTACATCGTGGGCAGAAAGAAGAATATGTTTATCAGCGGCGGCGAAAACGTTTTCCCTCCGGAAATAGAGAGGGCCATGTATGACCTGGCTGAAATCCATGAGGTTTGCGTCTTTGGAGTCCCAGATGAAAGGTGGGGAGAAGTTGGCAAGGCCATAGTCTCCCTCAAACCCGGCAAGACAATTTCGAAGCAGGAGATAATCCAGCAATTGAGCACAAAACTTGCCAAGTACAAAATTCCTAAATACATCAGCTTTGTCGATGAAGTTCCCAAAAACAATGTCGGAAAAATTGTGGTGGCAAAGGTGGTGGAATTGTTCGGTAATCCAGCTGACTAGGAGTGATACCATTGAACTTTAATGATATAGTAGGAATTCGCAGCATAGGAAGTTATATCCCTGAAAACATCCGGGATAGCCAATACATTGCAGAAGCCACTGGGATTCCTTCTGAAGTTATTCGGGTAAAGTTTGGCATTAACCTGGTGCATAAAGCCGCCCCTGAGGAATCGGTTACAGACATGGCAGTGCAGGCAGCCCGCGCCGCCCTGGGGGACTTCGATGCAGCCGAGTTGGACTTGGTGGTCTATTGTGGTAGTGAGTATAAGGATTATTACCTCTACAATTGCGCTGCGCAAATCCAATGGGAAATAGGCGCCATCAATGCCAATGCCTTTGAAATACACAGTCTCTGTTCTGCCGGTGTATATTCCCTCAAGGTCGTGAAGAGTATGATGCTGACCGACGCAGACATCAGGCATGTATTGTTAGTCTCTTCTTCCAAAGAAGGGGACTTGATTAACTACGCTGACAGCGACGCCCGCTTTATGTTTAATTTTGGCGATGGCGCTGCGGCATTATTGTTGGAAAAGGGCTGGGCGCGCAATGTCATACTGGAGACGGCCATGATAACCGATGGCAGCTTTGCACAAGATGTTGCAGTCATGGGTATCGGTAGCAAGAATTTCCACAATTTCAGCGCCA
>DAIOXA010000176.1:3327-4309 GCA_036758185.1 Bacillota bacterium | reverse complement strand
CAGGCGATCGATGAACTGACCGGCGTTTATATCCCTCGTCTCCCCCAGCACGTCGACCTGGGGGAACTCGTCCCATTTTACCGCGAGCACTTCACTGGTTCCCCCCGACAGGTGCAGGGCCAGGGCTTTTTCCTCAGGCCACCATCCCGCTGACCAGAAACCTGCGGCTAGGTGATTCTGCTGATGGCTGCACTCCAGGAGGGGGACATCTAAGCTCTTGGCTATTACCCGGGCATAGTTGTGGCCCGCCACAAAGACCGGCATGTACGAATCGGGCAGGTCCCGGGGCCGGGTGCTGACGCAAACTGCCGCCAGCTCTGTCAGCATAGCTTGCGGCGCCTGGTAGAGTTGGGGGAAGGCCTTGACATGTAGAAAAAAGGCCTCGGATTGGCGGAGGCCGTGTTTGCCAGGGGGCACCTCCAGCAAACGCCGCTCCTCCTGGACCAGTTGGCCCTGGGCGTCGACGACGGCCACTGAGGTGGTATAGTTACTGGTATCAATACCCATAAAATACATCACTATCCCTCCAGGCGAGGGATTAGGGATTCCCTGTGCAGGCGGATGTTGTCCAGCACTCCGTTAATAAAACTGGAGGATTCGCCAGTGCCATAGGTCTTGGCCAGTTCCACCGCTTCATTGATGACCACCGCTGGGGGAATGTCGGTACCCAGCAATTCCCAAGTGGCCAAGCGCAACAAGGCCCGATCCACTCGGGAAAGCCTCTCTAAAGTCCAGCCCCGGGAATATTCGGCAATAATGCCGTCCAAGCTCTCGCGGTGGGCAAGGACGTTTTCCACCGTCTGCCGCAGGTATTGGGGATCAACCCGAGGGCCAAACTCAGCTATGGCCAGGGAATAGTCGATACTCTGACCAAAATCTGCTTGAAATAGTAGAGTGAATGCCAATCTCCTGGTTGCGCGTCTGGCCATCATCCGACCTCCTTCGAAAAAAAAAGCGCCCTTTCCCTTAACGGGAGGGAAAA
>DAIOXA010000176.1:2314-3317 GCA_036758185.1 Bacillota bacterium | reverse complement strand
GTCGCCATCCAGGTACTGACCGATGACGTACCCTAATCCTGCACAGAGCAGGATAAAGACCAACTTCCAAAAGCCAAACCAAATCATCATCAGGGCAATTATAACCCCAAAGAAAGCTCCTAGCCATTTCCGGGGAATATTAGACAAGAATTCCATTCCCTCACCCCTTTACCGGAGTTCAACCCGATTGCGGGCCGTCGAAGTAACGCTCTCCACCAAAACCCTGACCTCTTCGATGTTGATGCCAGCAATCCTCAGCACATGATCCTTGACCACCATTTGCAGTTGAGAAGTCAGTTCCGGAATGCTCTCATCGGCAGAGACTGTGGTCCGTATGTACACACCCAACCCTTCATCTTTGGTGAAGAAGCTGGGGCGGACTTCCCGAATCCCCTTGACTTGACCGGAAGCCTGCTGAATCAAGGTTTCAATGGCGGTCATGGCGATGCGGACCTCCCCCTCATCCACCTGAAGGACGACGGAGCTAGGCGGCTGCGGCCTACCACTCCGGAATTGTGCGGCAAAGAGCCACAAAGACAACCCCAGAATCAGGGAAAAAATAATGGAAAAAACATAAGTATCTCCAATAAAGTGGACAAAGTCAACAATGATTGTGCCGACACCAGCCAAAATTGGAACCAACATCAATAGAGCAGCAATTGTTGCGACCAATAACACCCAAATAGCTGTAAAAAAAGTCCTCAACATGACACCCCCCTCTTAAGAATATTACTAGCGCCGGGTAGCCGCCGTCTCGCCTTCTGAGACAGGCTGTAATTTAATGCCCTGGACGTGGACATTGACCTGCACCACATCCAGGCCCGTCATGTTCTCGATGGCCGTCTTGACGTTGTTCTGGACTGCCGCAGCCACCTCGGGAATGCTGACGCCATAATCCATGATAATATACAAATCTATAGCTGTCTCGGTCTCGCCAACGGCGACCTTTACACCCTTACTCAAGTTACGTTTTCCCAAGATCTCTGCAATGCCCCCGACAAAC
>DAIOXA010000176.1:1502-2304 GCA_036758185.1 Bacillota bacterium | reverse complement strand
TCCCTCAACCTCTATAGTAGCCAAGCCTGCGATAATGGACACCACCTCATCGGCAATCTTGATGGCACCATGACTTTGCTCACTTAAAACCATGTCTTTCTCTGCCAAAGGTTCTACCTCCCACACAAATTATTCCTGCACTTGCCTTAATTATACCATGGACAACCAACTATTTGCCACCCTGATTGGAGATATTGATTTGCGAGGCCCGGAGGCCCGTGGATTGGGAAGCAATCTGGGCGATGAGCAGTATTTGCTGAGAACTGAGATCTGAGGCATCGACAATTACCAAGGCTCCATCCTCTTGCATGATGAGGATGGCGTTTTTGAAGCCCTGGGCCTTGACGGCGTTTTCCACCAATAACTCTGTCTCCATCTTCCCTTGCAGGGCCAAGAGCTTTTTCTCGGCCTCCGACTTGGCATCTGCGGAGACATTGGGATTATTAATCATCTGTTGGAGGACATCCAACTCTCGACTGCGCACCCGCTCCCGTTCTAAGCGGAATTCCACAAAGAACTCGCTCTTTCCATCCCAATTCCAATCCTTGCTTTCTTCACCTATGGTTTCCTGGGGATCCCCCTCTTCCCCTGTTGGGGGCTGGGTATCTACGGGGTCACCCGGCTGACCCATGGATGGCAAGAGAGGGCCGATGCCGTCGGCAATATAGACCATGTAGATGGCGGTGGCAAAGAGCACCACTAAGACCATGTAGGCCGCAGACCTAGGTATCTTCATCACTACTTCTCCCTCCTAACGCCCTTTTTGAATGGTAATCCTGTACGCCGGCACATCCAAGACACC
>DAIOXA010000176.1:0-1492 GCA_036758185.1 Bacillota bacterium | reverse complement strand
GGGTCAGGCTCTCCCTTATCCAAGGGTTGTCGGCATTGGTGGCCACCACCAACACCCCCCGCACCTGGGGCTTTATTATCCTTTCCACCACTGGCTCCTCCTGATTGTTACTGCGGACAATGACCAGCTGCCCACTATAATCATATTGCACTTGCTCCCGAACCCCGCCTGCATTATCCTCCTCCAGGGTGTTGCCATGGCTCTCCTGGACATTGCGAGCATAGACCACTTGCTGTTGGTCCTCCAGAGTCAGCATCCCCCGCACCCGGCCCACCCCTTGGATTCCGCTGAGAATGCTTTCCAGCTCCCGCTGTAGCTGCTCCTGATAATTTCCTGGGCTTACCACCGGCGCAGGTTGTTGCGGCGCCTCCCGGGAAGGCAGCAGGCTGGGCAGTACTAAGAGCAGGACTCCCAGAGACCCAAGAATCCAGATCAGCAGCTTATTCTTGCCCCAGTTCTGCTTAAATTCTTTAAGAAATCCCTTGAATTTATTTGCCATGAGCATCACCTCCCGCCAGTATAGACCCAGATGGATAAAGTATCCGCTGCTACACCTAAGTGCTGGGCCAAGGCAGTAACTACGCCCTGGTCGGCCGCAACTCTTTCTTTTTTTTCTTGCCCCACCGTTACCGGGCGCACCGGGATAATCCCTGAAGGGCAGGGGCGCAGGCTAACCTCCATCCCGCGGAATTCTGTCATGTTGCCGTACTCATCAAAGCCCAGATCCAAGTCCACTTCCAGTTCATGTCCAGGGTAGTCCTGGGACAACAACTCCCAGGCCTGTTCCGCCAATTGGGCCTCCATCAGGTTCTGGGACTGTTCCCTGACCCAGGTCCACTGCTGCAGTTCGCCGGTACTGGCTCCGAGGTTGGCAGCTGCTAATAAGCCCTCCAAGTTCAGGGACTCACCCCGGAGTTCCAACACTGGTTGCAGTAGCATGGCGATGACCAGCAGGCCCACCACCATCCTGGTGTAGGCCCGATAACTGCCCTTGGGCAAGAGCAACTCAAAGAAGGCGGCAAAGATCGAAAGGAGAGCCAACTTGCGCACCAAGTCAAAGACAGTGTCCACGCCCTCACCTCACCATGACCATAAAATTGGCTGCTGCCACCACGATGGTGATAACCATAAAGAACATCAGGGAAACGGCAACCACTGCGCCAATCATGGCATACATGTAGTTTGCCATGAGTTCCAGGGTATCGCTAACGGCTTCTTCCCCCAGGGGCTGGAAGAGGGCCGCTGCCCCCCGATATATCAGGGAGATGGCAAACATCTTGAGTACGGGAAATATGCAAATTATTACCACAGTGACCAATCCAAAGACGCCGATGGAGTTCTTGAGGACCAAACTGGCGCCAGCCACGGTCTCAAAGGCATCGGAAAACATGTTGCCAATCACCGGGATAAAGGCCTTGGCGGTGAACTTGCCGGTGCGCAGGGCGACACCGTCGGCGACACTGGCCACAGCGCCATTGAGGATCGTCACCCC
>DAIOXA010000175.1:2251-4371 GCA_036758185.1 Bacillota bacterium | reverse complement strand
GCTGGTGGATTAGGCGAGGTTAAGCGCCTCAGTTTGCGAAAAGCTTTAGCGCTTCCTGGCCAATTTGGGCATCCCCAACTACTTTTATCGCATGACACCCTTCATCGCCACCCTCATCGTCCTTACCTTTACCTCTAAGAAATCCCAGGCGCCAAAGGCAGCGGGGATCCCCTACGACAAGAGCACCCGCTAAGCTTTGCCCGGCAGGAAATATCCTGCCGGGTTGTGATTTTTTTGGGGCATTTCGTTAACTTGGGCATTGTGATAGAATTATACTGTTAATCTATTATTTGAGGGGAGGGCGCAGGCAATGCTTAAGCTCAATGAACGCATTATCCGCCAGGGCTGCGGTCTGAGCAGAACCTATAAGGATGGCTATGATTACTATGTCAGCAATGCCGTGCTCTCCCTGGAACAAAGGGAAGGGCATCAGACCTTTGTGGCCCAAGTGGCAGGCCAATATATGTATGATGTGGTGGTGGGCTTTGACCAAGGTGGCAACTTGGAAACCACCTACTGCGATTGCCCCGCCTATGACAATTACCCCGGCTACTGCAAGCACATCGTCGCCGTTCTCTTTGAACTCCTTGAGAGACAGCCCCATGCCAGGTCTGGCGGCGGCGGTCAGAACCAGTTGGCCCGGGAAATGCTGGCCCTTCTGGAAGAGGAGACGATAGAGCCCAGCCAAGAGCTGGCGCTGGACATTACGCTGCATCGGCGTCGAGGTAGTATCGCCCTGTCCATGAAGATAGGAATAGACAGGTTATATGTCATTAAGGACTTTCGGCAGCTGTTATCTGCCATGGGTTCAGGGCAACCTCTGTACTTCGGCAAGCAGTTTACCTATGATCCCAAAAGGCACAGCTTCGCCCCCGGTGACCGAGCTATTATGGATTGGCTCCGGGAAGTATATGATATGGAACAGTACTCATCCGGATATGGCTGGACCCGGCTGGTAGACAAAAAAGAAATCCTCTTACCCGAGGCCATGTTGCCAAAGGTCATGGCCCTGCTGGAGGGGCTAAAGTTTAACTTGGAGACCAAGGGAATAATTTCCGGGGCCCAGCTACTGCGGAAGGATATCCCCCTGAGTTTTGAACTATGCAACGATGAGGGTAGACTGGCCCTCAGTGTCAAGACCCCTGGAGAACTGGAATTTCTCGATGCCAGCCTGGAATATGCAGTATATCAAGGCAATGTTCGCAAACTATCTCCTCGGCAAAGCAAGGCCCTGCGCCCCGTACTCTATGGCTTGCAGCGCAGCGGAGGAAAGAGGATTATTTTGCCCAGGGAATATCGGGAGGAATTTGTCTCGTCAATGCTCCCGGTCCTGAAAAGGGCTGGGAAGGTCAGCATCGACCCCGCCTTGGAAGAAGAATTTTACCAGCATCCTCTGGTGGCCAAGGTGTGGCTGGATGGTAGCGTCGAAGGAATAGACGCTCAAGTAGAATTTACCTATGGTCAGTACTCCCTCAATCCTTTTTCGGCCCAACAGCCGGAAAGGGGCGACAAAATACTGGTCCGGGATATGGAGGGAGAGGGAAATTTGATGGCCCTCCTGGAGCGGGCGGGATTCACGGTGCGCAATGGCGGCCTCCATTTGCAGGGGGAGGACAATGTATTTTCCCTCTTTTTTCAACTGGCGCCAGCCCTGCAGGAGCTGGCAGAAGTCTATTACAGCGATCGCCTGGGCCGGGCGGCTGCCGTCACCCGCCCCACTCCCCGGGGCCGGGTGAGCATGACAGCGGGCAATCTCTTGGAGGTAGATTTTGAACTGGAGGGTGTCGACAGTAACGAGTTGGCCGAGGTGCTGTTGTCGCTCAGGGAAAAGCGCAAGTACCACCGGCTCCGGGATGGGTCTATCTTGGCCCTGGAGCAGGGCGGCCTGGAGGACATGGCAGAATTGGTTGAGGAGCTGGATCTGAAAAGGGCAGACTTGGCTCGGGGTAGCGTTCAGGTTGCTCCGTACCGGGCCTTTGCCTTAGAGCATCTCCTTCAGGGTCAGGGGTTGCGCTCCTTTCGCAGGGATCGCAGTTTTCGTGAGCTACTGGCCCGGGTGCTGGACAACGACACCCACCATGCCCTGCCCCCGGATTTAGAACCGGTGCTTCGGGACTATC
>DAIOXA010000175.1:0-2241 GCA_036758185.1 Bacillota bacterium | reverse complement strand
AGATGCGGGGCTACCAGTGGTTGAAGACGCTGGCGGCCTGCAATATGGGCGGGGTTTTGGCAGATGAAATGGGTCTGGGCAAGACCCTGCAGGTCCTTGCCCTCCTCCAGTCGGAATTGCCCTTGGCCAGGCCCGCCCTGGTGGTGGCCCCCACTTCGCTGCTCTACAACTGGCAGGCCGAAGTACAGCGCTTTGCGCCGGGGCTGAGGACGACAGTTATCGCCGGAACCCAGGAAGAGCGCCGGACTGCTATTAAGGATTTGGCCGACGATGTCGCCATCACCTCCTATGCCTTGTTGCTCCGAGACATCCGGCATTATCAAGATAGGGATTTCAGCTGGTGCATCCTGGATGAGGCCCAGTATATTAAGAACCCCACCTCTCAGACAGCCCGGGCGGTGAAGGCCATTCAGTCTCAGCGTCGCTTGGCATTGACGGGGACGCCCATTGAAAATTCCCTGACAGAGTTGTGGTCGATCTTCGACTTTCTCATGCCAGGATTCCTGTGGGGGCATACAAAATTCGTGCAGCGCTTTGCCAAGCCCATCCAGCAGGAGGGCGATGAAAAGGCAGCTGCAGGACTCTCCCGCAAGCTCGCTCCCTTTGTCCTGCGCCGCCTCAAGAAGGACGTGCTCAAGGAGTTGCCCCCCAAGATTGAGCATACCATGCTTTCGGAGCTGACCCGGGAGCAGAAGAAGGTCTACATGGCCTGGTTGGCGCGGATTCGGGGCGAGGCCGCAGCGGCAATGGGCCAGGAGGGATTTGAGCGCAGTCGGATCAAAATCTTGGCGGGGCTGACCCGGTTGCGGCAAATTTGCTGCCATCCCGCCCTTTTCTTAGAAAACTATACGGGGGGCAGTGGCAAGCTGGAGCAATTGCGGGAGGTGGCGGTGGATTCTGTGGCTTCGGGGCACCGCCTGCTGGTCTTCTCTCAATTTACCACCATGCTGGATATGATCCGGGAGCAGCTTATCGGTGACGGGTTGCACTGCTTTTACCTGGATGGCGCTACCCCGGCAGAGAAGCGCCTGGAGTATGTCCATGCCTTTAACCGGGGAGAAAGGGATGTCTTCCTGATTTCCCTAAAGGCCGGTGGTACAGGTCTCAACCTGGTGGGGGCGGATACCGTCATCCACTATGACCTCTGGTGGAACCCCGCCGTGGAGGACCAGGCTTCGGACCGGGCTCACCGCATCGGGCAGACCCGGCGGGTTCAGATCATGAAATTTATCGCCATGGGCACCATCGACGAAAAGATCTACGAGCTGCAGCAGAAGAAGAAGGAACTAATAGACAGGGTCATCGATCCCAGCGAGACCCTCCTTACCTCCCTGACGGAGGAGGAGCTGCGGGAGATCCTGGGAATTTGAGGACCTGGAGTTGGGATTAAGCTAAGAGGTTCTGGATTAAGGGCGGAAATGGGGAACACTACCATCAGTTTCCCCTTCCGGCAGGAATTTGCCCGCCGATGTCAAAATTAGGATAGGTGTTCCAATTTCTCTACTATGGGCTGTGCATTGGACTTATTAGGAGGTTGGTGTATGCTTACACGGATAGCAGAGTTTTTGACCCGGTTTAAGGCGGTGCGGGGCAAGGGATATAAGTCTTCCCTGCGCCAGTATTGGGAAATGCTGTGGCTATTTTTGCGTCTTCATCTCTCCCCCACAGAGTACTACTTGTACGGAATGGCCCGTCGCGGCATGCGTTCTTCCCGACTCAAGGAATATATCATCACCTCTTGGGCCGTTAAGGAGTTGCGCCCTCGGCTCAACTCCAGGCTCTGGGAGCCGGTGCTGCGCAATAAAATCCTCTTTCATCAGCACCTAGTTCAGCATGACCTGCCTGGCGCCAAGTTTTTCGGCCTCTTTCAGCCCCATTATGGGTACGCCACCGCCGGCGGACCGCTGCGGACGGAAGAGGACTTTATGGGCTTGGTGCAAAATCTGACTGGTCGGGACATCATTTTCAAGCCCCTGGATGGCCTCAAGGGCGCCGGTATTTATAAGTTCCATATTGGGGAGGGGGGCCAGCTCCTGGATCCCCAAGGCGTCCGCCATTCCCCCAGGGATCTTGTCCAAGGGATGAGCCGGGGCAATGGTTACATAATTGAGGAGTGTCTCTATAACCACCCTGAGCTGCAAGCCCTCAATCCTACCTCCCTCAACACTTGCCGGGTTGTCACCTTGGTAAACCTGGAGGGAGGGTGCCGTATTCTGTTTGCCACCGCCCGCTTTGGCCGGG
>DAIOXA010000174.1:3078-4377 GCA_036758185.1 Bacillota bacterium | reverse complement strand
AAGAATGCGGTCGGCGGCCAAGAGTTGCTGCAGATTATGCTCCACCATTAACACCGCCCCCCCCCGCTGGCGCAGGGAGGCTATGATGTCCTGGATGCGTTCGCAACTCTCGGGATCCAGCTGGGCAGTGACTTCATCCAGAATCAGGAGTCTTGGTTCCATGGCCAGCACCGCCGCCAAGGCCACGATCTGCTGTTGCCCGCCCGAGAGTTCGTTGGGGTTGGCCTCCAAGAGCTCTTGGCACCCCGTCTCCTGGGCCACTGCCGCAATTCAATCCCGAATTGCCGGGACGGCAATGCAGAGGTTTTCGGGACCAAAGGCCAGCTCATTCATGACCCGGGGCAAGAAGAGTTGGGTCTCGGGATCCTGAAAGACCAGACTTAACTCGGCCGTGATTTCAGGAAGGCTGAGGACGCTTAAGTCCCGACCCAAAAAGCGCACTTGCCCCCCCACCTCAGCATCGAGCTGGCGGGGGATAATCCCCGCCAGGGTCAGGCAAAGGGTGCTCTTGCCGCCGCCGCTGGATCCAACAATGCCCACCAGCTCACCCGCAGCCAGGGAAAAGGAGAGGCCGTCCAGCACCCGCCCTCCCCCCGGCCAGGTAACGGTGAGGTCCTCTACCTCTAAAATTGGCTTCACCGAATATCTACCTCTACGGCAAATTTACACCAGAATTGGCCAAACGGATGTTGGCGGGGGATTACCAGCAGGGGACCAGAGCCGCCATTGGCCTTGGTACCCAAGGGCTTGCCGTCAATTAACCATACCAGGTAAATATGCTTTGATTGCAGCATCTCTTGGCCGGTGTAGGTAACGGCATAGCCGTCGACGGCCCGAACAGAAACCTGGACATCAGTAGTTATGAGTCCCGACTTTACTGCTTCAATTACCCTGGCCAGGGAAATCCCGGTGTACGTGCCTTCCACAGGATCCTTGCCGCTGGAGCGTAGTACTGCCTGAAACTCCTCACTGCCCAGGGCCATGATCTCCTCCAGGGAGATGCTCCCCACTTCCTCCCCCTGTTCCTTGATTACCAAGGTTGCGGGATCCAGACCCGCCAAGCTACGTCCATTTAGCCACGCTAGGATACCGACACTTATGGCCAGCACCAGGATTATGCCAACTAACAATCTGTTCTTTTTCATCTAAACACCATCCTCGTCTATGCTTTTCGCGGGGGGCGGGTTATGGCCTTTCCCCGCCCCGGGATTCAGCAACTTAAACTGGCGCAGCTTGCCCAGCAGGGCGTAGGCCACCAGGCCTCCCAACCCTCCCGACAGTGACGCCGTCAGGACCATG
>DAIOXA010000174.1:0-3068 GCA_036758185.1 Bacillota bacterium | reverse complement strand
CTAAACTGCCCACAAAATTGGACCGGATCAGAATACTCAATCCACCGGAAAAATATAAAATTTACATCAATACCACCGTCACCAAAAAGGCGCCGGTGAGGTTGGCCGCCGCCCCGCCGGCAAAGGCCTTAATAGGCGTGGTGGGTCCGGGACGGGCAAGTAGGTACAGCAAATCAACGACCAAGCCGGGAGCGGCGTAACTAACCAGGCTGAAGGCGCCATGATTGGCAATGGGCTGGAGCATGATGATGATTCCCTGGACCAGGCCCACCAGCAGGGCCGACCCCGGTTTATTACCAGTGAGGCCATAGGCCAATACCAGCCAGAGCATGTAGAAGCCGCCAGCCACTGCTCCACCGGGAATCATCATCGGCCCGGTGATAATTTGGGCCAGGGGCGTGACGATGGGCTTGATGGCAATTCCCAAGGCGGCCATCATGGTGATGACAACTAAGTCCATGGTGGAGAAGGAGCGAAATCTAGTCATTTACAACACCCTGTTCCTTTGTGCTCGGTCCCAACAAGGGGACAACTCCTACTATTAGTTTCCTCATTTCATTCCTCCTCTGGGAACTATCTGCAAGCATCGGCGCCACATAATAAAAACCACGCTCGGCGCGTGGTTGCATGACAACCAACAAGTATCTTTCCGCACCGGGAGGCCCAGGCGTTTCCCCCTGAACCCTACCGTCCGTGTCGGCATCGCCCTGTAGCATTAGCCAACACGGATCGAAACTTGTCAGTAAAAGTATTTCTCCAAATAGGCCTGATTTTCCTTTAACTTGCCATAAGAATTACTTGGCATGGAGGACAAGCGGGGAAAATAGCGAATACTATTGTAATCCACAACAAGGAGAGTCTCTATGCGAAAAATACTCCTTACTGGCCGCCCCCGCTGCGGCAAATCTACCTTGATTCAGACAAGCCTGGCCGCATTTCCCTACCCCCTGGGCGGTTTTACCCTTCAGCGCCTGACCTGGAAAGGGGAAACTTGGGCCTTTCGCCTCTTGGATCTCAGCGAAGAGCAATATATCACCCATCTCGAGACCAAGAAAGATTTTCCAGACATCGCCATCATTATGACTGCTCCCCGCCAGGGCCAGGGGATTGCCCAGGTCTTCGATACCAAGGGCAGAACCTCCTTGGAGCGCTGTTGGGGCAGCAGAGTGCTGGTGGTGATGGACGAGCTGGGCAAACTCGAGAGGGATGCCCAAAAATTTCAGGCCTGCGTCATCCAAACCCTAGAGGGCAAACTGCCGGTGCTGGGGGTGCTTAAGGACAAGTCCAGCCCCTTCCTGGACGGCATTCGCCGACACCCCGCCGTCACGGTTGTGCAGTACCCCCAGGAGAGAGTCCCCGCATTGCTGGCAGATTTCCTCGGGGAGGTGCGGCACTTTGCGGGGTTGGAGTAGCAAGGCCATAGACTGGTACCTGAGAGCGGGGAAATGGTCCCAGTACCCCAGTCTGATTCTGGCAGAAATTATCCCTCAGCTTAAACCCCAGCACCGAGTGCTAGACATCGGCTGCGGACCCGGTCTGTATGCCCTGGCTCTGGCGCCCCTGGTCAAGGAGGTTCTGGCCCTGGACCACTGGGGTGTTGTTCTGGGGGTGCTGGAAGAACAAGCCCGCCAAAGGAAGCTCACTAATATCCGCTGCCTGCAAGGAACCTGGCCAGATGTACGTCTTGAGACGCCGGTGGACATCGTTCTCAGCGCCTTCAGCGGCAGTAGGGTCATGAACAGCCGGCAAAGCCTGACAAAAATCATGAGCTTAGGGGCCGACACTATCTACTTGGTGGCCCCGGGGACATATCAGCCGCCCTTTGCCTGGCCCCACCACATAGGAGGTCACTCCGATGCCGGCGCCACCCTGGCCCTGTTGGCGCAAATGGACATAGCCTTCACAAGACAAGACTTGAGCCTGGACTTTGGCCAGCCCGTAGAGGGTTGGGCAGAGGCCAGGGAATTCCTCGGCGATTTCTTGCGTATCCCCCAGGCACAGGCTTTGGAGCATGCCAAGAGCATAGGCAGACCCCATAGCCAGGGACTTTACCTGCCCAATCCCCGCAATGTAGTTCTAATTAAAATTAGCTAAGGGCGCCTACCTGGCGCCCTTAGCTAATATCCCCAAAACAAAAACTGCCCCATGGGGGCAGTCAGGGAAGCAACCTATTTAATGATGCTGATACCGCCAATAAGGGGCAGGGGCTTCATGAGACCTTTGGAAGCGTTGATAATGCCCAGGATTGCAAAAATAAAGACTGCCAGCATTCCTAAAGGAAGAATTAAGAACCAACCAAGTAAAGGAATAATTGAACCAAGGATGCTGACGGCGAGAGCGGCAAGGAACAGGACTAGGCCCTGGTTAGCATGGTACATGGCAAACTTGGAGTCCTTGGCAGCAAGTAGGGGAATAAAGAAAATAATATAGGCCAGAATCCCCATGAGTTTGTTCTTCTCGGCATCCGCCGGGTCAGCTTGTTGGTAGTTGACTTGGGACTGCATAAGTAACCTCCTCCTTCGTAAAGATTACATTCATCATAACCTGACAGGTCCCTCTCGCGCCTTTCTGTTATTGCTTTTTACTATTCTAATTTTGCTAATTGCCGTTCCCAAAAAGCCAAGGGGAAAAAAACGGTTCCCCACCGGGGAACCGCAACGGGACTATTCTTCTACATCTTCCTGGACTTCGACCTCAGCTTCAGCCGGTTTGTGACGTTTGGGGACACAGAACACATCGCAGGGATAGATCTTCATCGGGTTTTCGATATGGGGATTGGCTTCGATGAGGGCCTGAAGGCTGACATCAAAGCGCCTGGCGATATAGAAAATGGTATCCCCTGACTTAACGGTATAGCGGTACTGGAAGCCCTTGGGGCAGTGCTTCGGGTCTCGGCATTCCTCTTCACAGGGAACGCAGAGCACATCGCAGGGGAAGATCTCGGCAGGGTTGGTAATATGCGGATTGGCGGCAATCAGGGCATTGAGGCTGACGCCAAAGCGTTGGGCGATGAGGAACATGGTGTCGCCGGGCTGGACGGTGTACCGACCCTGGAAGCCTGACGGGCA
>DAIOXA010000173.1:2533-4386 GCA_036758185.1 Bacillota bacterium | reverse complement strand
AACATAGGAGACATTGTCCAAGGTCAGAATACTCATCTCTTCACTACTCCCTTGCTGTTAATATTCCCATAACATTTACCCGGTTCATGGGTGCTATGGCTACTCCCAAACCCACCAGGTAAAAACAGACATAGCCAAGGCTAGTTCCAAATTGGTTGAGAGAGAATTGTCCAGTGGCTATTACCGAAACAACCATCCCCAGTGCTGTTCCCAGTAGGCAAAGTAACCCCTGCTCGATAAAGAAAATTAAGAAGCTTGCGGTTCTACTGGTTCCCAAGGAACGCATGATGGCGAATTCCGGCTTTCTAGTACGGATCAAAAGATACGAAACCACAAAGCCAATTCCTGCACAGAGCAAGTAGATAACAGGGTATAAAGCGTTGGTAAAGTCAAGATAATTCTGCACGCTACCGGTGGCATTCTTGAGCAATCTATCATTAATGATAAAATTCAAAGCCTGAGTATTGCTCCCAGACCCGGCCTGCTGATTGACAAAGCCCAAGCTCATCAGGATACCTCTAAAGCTGTTTAAGTCCTGGGTGTTCTGCAGAATAAAGCTGCCGCTACTCATGAGGGGTCGCTTACCTATGCTTCGGCTCAAGTCCTTAGTAACTTCCAAAGGGCAGTATATTGGATCTGAAGAGGAAGCAGAGCTATAGGTGCCTACAATCTTCAAGGATACGGCACCATGACGGACATCACTTTCTGATTCCACGGGATACCCTTTTACGTCCACTGCTGTAAACTGCAGTTCACCGCCAACAAATAGACCATGGCTGGCCAGAAAATATTCCTCAACAATACAGACCAGTTCTTCCCCCTCAAACAGTTTTTCATCGTAGTCATCCATGAACTCGGGCTGTTGTGGTAGGGAGGTAACAGTATTGATCCCCACCAGCGTTAAAGAATCGCGATTATATTCCATAAACCTGGACAGCTGCCAGGGTCCCAGTAACCCCCGTAATCTCTGGGTGTATATCCCCTGGCGAATAAACCCCGAATCCTCCAAACCCTCAATAATTCTCTCTTCTATCTGCAACCCATCTATGCCGCCACCCGTCCCAGTAATGTATGCGGTAACCTCAATATTAGCATATAGTTCATCCAAAGTCTGATGCTGCTGGCTGATTGTCTTGGCATACATGGCCAGAAATAGCACTAATACTAAGGACACTACAACCACAACCGTGTTTCTTAACTTGCGCCGCACCAGGGGCCTTATAACCGCTTGCAAAACGAACACGTCTTCACTCCTCTTTCTGGGTCAGCACCTGCATGGGCTCAGCCCTTAGCACCTTAGCGGCCAAGATGCCACTGAGGAAAAGGGTGGCGACCAGCACTGTCCCCGCTGCTGCCAGAGGAGCAATGGGCTTACTCGGGGTGATGGCCTGGAATTCTACCTCTTTGTCCTCGCCGTAGACCTCGCTGTAGGCGGCACTCTGGGCAATATCCTCGGCGTTCCGGGCATAGACATCCCCCAGGACCCCATCGGCCAAGGAATATCCAGTAACCCCGCCAATGGCCACCGCTACTCCCGCAACCATCAACACTGTCAGCAGGAGAAAGGCCAAGGCCTTGCCCCGACTTGTCCCCAGGGAGTACATGATGGCGATGGTGCGTTGCTGTCTGCCTACATAGAGCAGCGAGAAAAGCAGTACTACCCCAATGCCTACAGCGGCACAGATACCCGTCAGCAATAGGGCGGTCTTTTTCATGGCGGTCAGGGCCCCACTGACCTTGCTGTAACCCTGGTCATAGAAGATGAGGTTAATTCCAGGCAAGCTATGTTGCTCCATCTCCTCCAGGAAAGCTTCCACCTTGCCATTGGTAAGACGAAAGGAGACCATGTTATT
>DAIOXA010000173.1:0-2523 GCA_036758185.1 Bacillota bacterium | reverse complement strand
TCTATATGGTTGATAGTTAAGGGATTTTTGCGGAATGAATATAGTATCTGCCCTTATACCGTATCCTGTTCCCAGGTTTCCCCTCACCTGATAAATACCAACTATCTCATAGCTACCCGCATCAATAACATCCAGGTGTTGGAACCAGTGCCCTACTAGAATTGAATCACTTCTTTTAAGTGACCCCTCAGAAAAACTTAGAGGAATGGTATCGCCCAAACTCAGGCGGTTGATTGACGCTAAGTCGGCATTGATGAGGCACACCCGATTACCTTTACTATAGTCTTCCTGGAAAAAGGATCTGCCTTGGATAACCGAAGTCCCGCCCTGATGAAAGGTAAGAATAGTATCCAAATCATTGGTCGCATAAACAGTCGCGGTGTGCGCAACATTGTTAAGCTGCTGGATATAGTGCTCCCATATTAGGCCTTCCTGACGATTATCATTATTTACCTCCATGATAAGGCCGAAGTCTTCAATCTCTAACAATCCAGCAATCTCGTTTAGAGCCGAAAAGAGTGTCGACCAATCCCAGTCAACTGAGTAAGTCCCATCAATCAGCCCACTGAGTTCGGCCAAATAAGTTCTGCCGATAGTAAGACTGGGACCAATGGATACGTTGTCAGGCAGAACCGATAGATCGGGGGGATTAATCGATATTATATCCCCCTTTACCGGGCTCATGGATGTCCGAGAGTAATGGACCTTGATGACCTCACATTGCATGGGCTTTCCATCTGACACCTCGATGGGTGTAAACTCTATTATATGCCTTCCGTACGCGCTGCTGCGTATAAATTCAGTGTCCAGCCTATCAGAAAACCCGGGAACAACTGCTCTATGATCAAAGGACTGAACATACTTTGATGGAACAATAGGAGAATAGTCAAGAAAATTATCATAAAACCAATCTGGTTCAATCACCCCGATGGTCTTAAAGGCCTCATCGGCTGCATCAAGGCTATGATTGGCGCTCAGCCATACATTAAACCCTAAACATAGCGTAATGGTAATTGATATAAGAAGTAAAACAAATAATAAAGTCTTGACCGGCGTACGAAAAATGGATTTGAAGGCAAAACCGAACTGCATTTCTGTTCCCCCTTTTGAGCTCAGAAGTTGAGTAAGAAATGGTGCCATTAATCCCCATAGGTATTTTAAGTTAAGTTACCCCGGGTTATAATTTCTTAGTGCCCCCAACATAAACGTCTCAGCCATCGCCAAATCACCGTATGGGTATGATGAGGTCACCTCTAGACCGTAATAGTCTCCGGCCATATTCCAATTCAGGCTATACGCATGAACTCCTAGGTGCATATTTAGAAGTTTCGGATTACCAATTCCCTTCCAGTAGTATCCAACCATTGCAGCACTCGTTAAAGCACAGCCAACCTCAGCAATTGTTTTGTTACTGGGTTTCATTATCTCGCTTCCCCATCGCGAATCGGTCTGGTACCAATGAATTACGCCTAACCTAATATATTCGCCATTATTGTGACTTCTGTTTCGCGCTCCATCACGATAAATTTTCTCAATTATCTCTGGATCAATATCGTCATCAAAAGCGACACCTTCGGATACAGTTTGTTCATAAGTTATTAGGTTATCTTCTGCATTGACAACTTGTGGGGAAAAAGCTGTAAAGCAGAACAAGAAACATAATACAAGACAGCAAAGTCTCTTCATAACTAACTCTCCCTTCATTAGTTACTTAACTCAAGTTATGACGAGGTGCAAAATGCTTCTGACTCGGCCTCTGTAGAGTGGCTTAAAGGATTGCTCTTTGTGTAGGAGCTAGCAGTACCATATCTTGGACGGGTCCATCAATTGTTGCAAGATAGCAAACGCCTCCACGCATTCATCTTTACTTTCATTAAAGTCATTACGATTAGGGAGTAATAATTTCAAAGTCAAATGAGCAAGATTACCTCTCCTTCCTTCTTAGACAACACCTACATAGGTTAAGCGTTGTTCCTAAATTATTGCCAGCTCCGGTTATTGCGGTGAGTCTCAAAGAAGTTGTCACATTATACTATCACTCTTTCGATATTGCCTCAGTACAGCAATTTGCGCTGTTATTATAGCACTAGGGCCATGTCGAAACTTGTCGGAAAGGGGCGACTCCAGAATTATTTTTTGTCTTTGCCAGAAACTCTGTCTTCATCACATACACCACCTCTCACATACTAAGACTAATGGAAGATACCATTACGTTCACCCGGGATCCAAAGCTCCACACGTGCCCGGGGGTAGATCCAGATATCTCTATGAAAAACTACTCTAATAATTTCTACATTGATTAGACTTTCCCTCTTTATTTGATAAAAAGAAATGCCCTCCCGAACCCACAACCTCACCGTCCTGCATCCGCAACACCACATCGGCATGGTTGGCGACAGTGGGGTCATGGGTGACGATGATGACGCAACAGTCCCTTGAAAGTCTTTTACTCCCGGGCTGTGAGGATGTGGATGACGCTGACCCGGTTGAGGGTGAAGATGGCAATTGCCGCTCCCACCAGGT
>DAIOXA010000172.1:0-4404 GCA_036758185.1 Bacillota bacterium | reverse complement strand
TATTACATGGGCGGCATTATCCATACCCTGACAACCTGCTAACAAGATTACATCGTCGTGTTCGACGGCCTTTAGAACTGCCTCGATGGCGTCGGTCAGTCTTGGCAGGTAAGTATAGTCTATGCCAGCCTCATCTATAATGCCCAGAAAGATTGCTCTCTCTTGATCACTTACCCAGTCGTGCTCGTCAACGAACTCCACACTGTCGGTAATAACTAGCTGGGCCAGAGGAAGCTGAGGTAGCCAATGCACCACTGTGTTGGCGTTTTCTCCGTTGACAATGCTGCCACGGTTGCCGCGGATGGCAATAACCAAGTGGAGTTTGTTGTAGGCCATTAGTCCCAAGGTTTTCAGGGTTATATTGATATTGCCGGCGTTGGCAAAGTGGTCGTCGATAATCTTAAAGTCCCCGTCGTAGATGAGCTGAAATCTACGCTCGACTCCGCTAAAGCTGGCCAGGGTAGAAATGATGTGGTTGTCGGGAACGCCGCACAGTTTGGCTACAGTAATGGCCACGGTGGCGTTGTACACATTGTGGAGGCCTAGGACCTTTAACTGGACGTTAAGTTCACAGGAAGGGAGGGAGTAGTTGCTGCCTGCGATGTCCCAGGGGATGGTATACCGAAAGCTGGCAGCGCCGGTACTTAAATCCACATCGCGAATTACGATTTCTGCGGGATTGTCTGCAAGGGTATAGCGGATACAGTCGGCGGCTGTCTGGCTTTTTAGTCCGGCGATCAAAGTCTCGTCACCGTTGAGGACTGCAATTGAATGGGCGCCAAGGTTGCGGATGAGCTTGGACTTTGTCTGCCAGTAGTTTTCAAAGCTGCCGTGAAAGTCTATATGCTCCCTAGAAACATTATTAAAGGTGGCAATATCGTAATCGATGCCATGAACCCTGTGTAATTCCTGCCCGGCCGAGCTTACCTCCATAGTAACATGAGAACATTCGTTGCTGCGCATGGCAGCAAGCCATTGGTAGAGTTCTCGAGAATTAGGGGTTGTGAGGTCGGCTCTGACAACCTTTTTCCCATCTTTGACGATTACAGTTCCCAGCAGACCCGTCTTGGCATAATAGGAGGAGAGAATGTAATCGATCATGAAAGAGGTTATAGTCTTGCCGTTGGAGGCAGTGACGCCAATCAAGGTCATATCCCGGGCAGGGAAATCATACCAAGCATTGCTGAGTTCAGCCATGGCAATGCGGGAATCGGCAACGACAATGACAGGGACCGCAAGTTCCATCTGGCGTTGGGCAATGATAGCAACTGCTCCGCGGTCAATGGCTTCTTGAACAAAGTCATGGCCGTCCAGTTTATAACCTGTAACGGCCACAAAGATGTTGCCAGGTTGGACTTGGGAGGAGTAATCTGAGATCCCAGTAATCTCTGGGTCGCAGCCAATGCTATGGACAGCGTTGGTCTTGGCCTTGGCCAAGAGTTGCGAAAGTAACACCTATTATCACCTCCATGGAACCTTAGCGCAGAGACCCTATTTGTTCAAAAAAGCTCTTCCAGGTCTCTAAGCTGAAGACGTCGGCGCCAGGAGTTTTAGTCATAAACTGATACCCTATATAGGCGCCAATGAAAAAGGCAAAGATAACAAGAGTGGGAACCCAAATTATTTTTAGGATCTTTAACAGTACTTTAACGCCATTAGTTGGCTTAGCCATACTTATCCCCTCCTTAGTATATAAATATTACTATATTCCCGAGACTATATCCAGTTATGTTTGCAAAAAGGCGCCCTTAGGCGCCTGGAAAAATTAAGAGAGGGGATTGTTGTTGTTAGCCAGCATTTGTTCTGCTTGACGAATCATGACCTTGACCATGTTGCCGCCGATTTTGCCTCCGATTCTGCCACATTCACGAGATGTCATGTTGGCCCAGCCCTGGCTGTCTATTTTTTCCTTTAGACCAAGTTCTTCCGCTATCTCGTATTTAAACTGATCCAGAAAGCTGTCATCCAGTAGGTTTTTGTTACGATTATTGTTGCGTGCCATCTCTTTAGCTCACCTCCCTATTAATATTTTTTACAACCAGGAAGCGAACTATGTTGTTAGTTTACTGGCGGCACTGCCAAATTGTCCGCCATGTAGAGTTGCTATCGTTGGATCCTTTGCCAAATGTCGTTGATATCGTCCATGAGCTCGGAAGTAGGCTGCCCCCGTCGGATTCTTTCAGATACAGCTGAAATTTGGTCCATTAAACCCGCTTCGGAAGTGATATGAACAGTCTTGATTTCCGCAAATTTATCTTCAATTTCATTAGAAACTTGCTCTTCCGTTTGCGAGGCGTTGACGCCATCTTGAATCTCGATGCCAACTATGGCCATGTTTCCCATGACGATGGCCGCAGCGTTATTAACCCCAGAGACATCCTTAGCTGTCTCGATTATGTCTGAAGCCAATGGCTGGACTTGATTTCTTTCAGCGCCGCGAAATTCCTGCTGGTTTTGAGGAAGCTGTGGTTCTGTTGGCCGTCGTTGATCTGGAACATTTGGTTGATTTCCGGGATCCGGTTGACGAAACCAAGTGCACCCTGTCACACTGAGGACAATTGCAAGCGAGATGCATAGGACAAGCTTATTTTTCATTTTTAATCCTCCTTACACTTATTAGGTTAGGCAGATGAGAAAATAATATTCTTGACAGGATTTTCCCGATAAAAAGAGAATAATAGAGGAAAGAGGGGGTACTTTTTTGGAAGAAAAACTTGAACTAATCGCCATTCAAACAGATCCATATAATGATGACCTCTATGTGTTGGTGGATTTTTTAAACCGAACCCTCAAACAAATAAATTTGATTTTTTGGTGTCTCCCAACGCAAAGGAGATATGATCGTCAGCATTATATTAGGGGGAATAGTCATGGGCATTGCTAAGTACATCGACTATACATTACTCAAAGCCACAGCCACTGCGGCAGATGTCCGGCGCATGTGCCAGGAAGCCAGGGAGTATTCCTTTGCCAGCATTTGTATCCAACCAGTTTTTGTAAAATTATGCGCCCAGCTTCTGGCCGGTAGCTCGGTGGGGGTTACGACTGTAATTGGGTTTCCCTTCGGGGCTGAAAAGCCAGAGGTCAAGGCCTATGCTGCCCAGCAAGCTGTCGTCGATGGAGCGACAGAGGTGGACATGGTTATGAATATCGGTGAGATGCTGTCGGGCAATGCTGAGGCCGTCAAGGATGACATAGTAGCCGTGGTCAATGCAGTGGGCGCCAAGGCTGTTGTAAAAGTGATAATCGAAACTGCATATCTAAGCCCAGAACAGATTATTCAAGCCAGTAATATGGTGAAGGAAGCTGGGGCTAGTTTTGTCAAGACTTCCACCGGCTACGCACCCAGTGGCGCAAAGGTCGAAGACATCCGGCTTATCCGTCAAGCAGTGGGACCAGATTTTGGCATCAAGGCTGCCGGCGGCATTTCTTCGTACGCAGTTGCCAAGGAAATGCTGGAAGCTGGGGCAACCCGATTTGGCGCCAGCGCCGCCCTGGCCATCCTTCAAGGTGAACTAGATTCTCAGTGACCCAGTGCTCAGCTGGGTTCTTTTTTCACAACGCATATGGTAGAATTATCTTGGGGTGAGATGCATGTATACAATGCGCAGACGCAGAAAACACAAGATCCGGTTCTTTTTTTTACTATTTGCCGCTGTTCTCATTGGCATGCCAACTCTATTGGCCTTGACCTTTGGCAATAGTTCTTCTGCGCTGGACCCAGAACCCATACAGTTGCTTTCACCCGAAAAATCCAGCGCCCCTATCTTGACCATCGCATCTACTGGGCTTTCCCTGGACTTGCATATTCCCCCCCATGAAAGCGACACCTGGACCATCCAAGACAATTTGCTGGAACTCCGCCTACATAACGCCGATGCGCTGTCTTCCACCTTGCTGACAGAGGGTTGGTTGGACCAGCAAATTCGCTATGAGCTGGTAGATGGCCTTTTTCTTGTTATTGTAGAAGTGGACAACCTTCCTCCAGTTTTTCGGGTAGCAAAGAGGGATAGCTACTATAACATAATCTGGAGTGATGCGGGTCTGCAGGGCAAGCGCATTGCCATCGATCCCGGCCATGGAGGCCATGACCCCGGTGCCGAGGGTTACCATTTGGGCCTGTGGGAAAAGGACGTCACCTTGGCCATCGCCCTTGAACTCCAGCAAATGCTGGTAAAAGCAGGAGCGGAAGTTTTTATGACAAGGTCAACGGATACCCTGGTGGATACGACGCTGGAACCGGGGAGGAAAATTAGTCCCGACCTCTGGAAGCGTCAAGCCATTGTAGAGGAATGGGATCCTGATTTCTTTATCTCCATACATAATAATGCCTGGACAAACAGCAAAGTTGGTGAAATCGAAACATATTACAACCGCCATTCCTTTAATGGACTTGTCAACCGC
>DAIOXA010000171.1:0-4455 GCA_036758185.1 Bacillota bacterium | reverse complement strand
GGATTCGGTCTGCACTAATTCCCGCAGGCGGTCTTTACCAGAGACATTTCTGGTACGGACAGTGTACGCAGTTGCTCTTTAGTCAAATGTGACATTATTTCACCCGTCATAGTATGCCCCAATAAAAAGGGGACCTCCGAAAACAGACTCACAATAGAGCCTCTTTTCGGCAGCCCCTATTCCTGGGAAAGGGTTATGCTGAAGAACAATTGCCATCTAGACAGAGATAGGCAATCAATTCTTGAACAGCCTTGGTATTGGCTAGGGTAGAAGGGACAAGTAGGGATATGGGCACGGGGATTTCCAGATCGGAAATCGGTAGCACCTCCAGGTCAGAACTATTGGCGCAAGATATGAGGGGAACCAAACCGACGCCGGCATTGGCCTTGACGGTACTGGTGATGGCGGCACAACTTTCCAGCTCCAAGATAATGTTCAAATGCTCAGGGCTGAGATTCTGTCGTTCCAATTCTTTATCCAGGGCAACCCGGCAACCGAAGTTGCGGTTAAGTAAGATGAGGGGCAATGAGCGCAGTTCATCAAAACTAAATTTTTTGCCAGACCATTGACTGCCCCGGCCGCACACTGCAACGATTGAGTCTTGTCCCAGGGAGAAGCAGGTAATTTTCTCTGCTGCCAGGGTATTTGCTATTCCTAAAGTTAGAGGACCGGAAATAATGCCGATATTCGTAGTCCTGTCCACCAAGTTTTCAATTACTTCCCGCATGGGCTTTATGGCTACAGAAAACTTGCCCTCAGGATAATCTTTGGCAAAATGAAGCATCTTCAGGGGCAGAATGTAAGAACCTGGAAAGGGGGAAGCCGAGATCTGTAAACTGCTGCTTGAGGAGTCGCGTATATCTTGCAGTTCCCGCTCCAGGGTGGCGACAACTTTGAGAAGCCTCTGACCGTGGCGGTAGAGGAGCTCCCCTGACGCTGTTAATTTGACACCGCGGTTAGTCCTCTCCAACAACTTGGCGCCAAATCTGCTTTCCAAGCAGTTGATTTGGAGGCTGAGGGCGGGCTGACTGAGATGCATTTCCTTAGCTGCTTTGGTGATAGATTTCACTTTCACAACCTTGCAGAACGAACGAATATAGTCTAGATGCATTTGTCCTCCCCCTTAAAGGAGATGTAGCTACATTATACACTAAAAACAAAAATCTTTGGAGGGTTAAGCTGGCTATAAGAAACGCAAATAATTGCAAATTAGTGGAGGAGCCGCAACAATGTCTTGGCGGCATGCCAGTAGAAGGGTCGAGTTCCGTACTTGTACGGGATGGGCTGATGAGGGGGCCAAGATGTGGATTTGGCGGCAGCCAACCTGGAAGTCGACACTGTTTCGCTGGAGCTTACAATGATCACCGGTGTTGGGGAGGGGGAGAGGGGCTTGAGGGCTGCGTGAATAGTGCCTGGGTTTTTGCACACCAGGACGACGGGAATCCCCCGGGTCCCAGCTATTTCAACCCAAACTTTCATGCTTTGACATTCCCGACTGAGCATTAACCCGTCGATAAAGCCGTGAGCCACCAGGGCAGGGAGGTACTCCTCTGCGGCCAAGGAGAGGAAATTGACCCCCAGCCCATCCATTGCCTTGCCCACTGTTGCGCCACAGCAGGCAGCGATGGTGGGCTGAGTTGAGCCGAAATTATGTATGTTGCTAAGGGCCATGCCACCGATGGCAAAGACGGCGCTGCTCAGGGCAATCTTGACTACGGGATTTAGATTGTAATCCTGACCGGGAAGGTTAAAGCGGATAACCTCCCAACTGCCTCGCCAGGGGCAGTCTCCTGTCGTTATTGCTGCTTTAGGCATGCCAAAGGGCAGGGCGGCAAAGGCTGCGTCCACGATGCTAAAGAGTCTTGGTTCTAAACCCAGAAAGCAGAGGATGCCGTCGGCAGCCCCTTGGGAGTATAATTTTCTAATAGCGAGATCTATTGATTCAGCAATGGTCTTGCCAGGGAATAACCGTCGCAGGTCCCGGAGATTGAGATCGGTGTTCAGAGTCCGCTGTCCTATGTTAACCGTCACCACCCTAGTTGCAGCTAAATGAAGGATATCTGTCGCGAAATCAGCTTCTTCTTTCCAGTGGCTGAAGTCTCCCAAGAGGACAATCTGTTTCATTTGCACCCCTCCCACAATTACCTATACTTACGCTAATTGAGGGAAGAGTATACATGCTGCAAGCCACCTCCCGGGTGAGGGGAGGCGGCTTGTGCCCTACTCTATGGGGTTATACTCCCAGACAGTTCCTTCCTTGGTATCCTTGAGGATGACGCCATGTTCGGCAAGTTCATCCCGTAGTTGGTCAGAGCGGGACCAGTCTTTGTCTGCCCGGGCATTGTTTCTTTCCTCCAGCAGACTTGCCAGATCTGGGGGCAATTCCTTTTTCACCGCCTGGACAGTAATGTCTAGGCCAAGACCTAAGACTTCATCAAAGAGGCTGAGCAATAATCGGGACCCCGGTGCTCCAGAGCGCAAGGCCTCCCAGGCATAGGAAAGGGCCAGGGGTACGTTGAGGTCATCATTGAGGGCGGCCCGGAATTTATGCAAGAGTTGGGTATCGGCAGGCCCGTCATCTTCGGGCAGGTTCTGCCAGCCCTGGCGCAAGCGGTTGAGGGCAGTCTGGGCAGCGCCAATTCCCTCCCAGGTAAAGTTCAAGGGCGTGCGATAGTGGGCGTTGAGGCACAAGTATCTGTAGGCCAGGGGCTCAATCCCCCTTTCCTCCAGGCTGGCCAAGGTGTAAAAGTTGTTCAGGCTCTTGGCCATCTTGCCTCCGTCAACTTGGAGGAAGGCGACGTGGAGCCAGTAGCGCACCCAAGCTTGCCCCGTCCTGGCTTCAGATTGGGCAATTTCATTCTCGTGGTGAATGGGGATATGGTCAACGCCCCCGGTGTGGATATCTATCTGTTGTCCTAAGTACTTCATGGCCATGGCTGAGCATTCGATATGCCAGCCAGGATAACCCTGTCCCCAGGGGCTGGGCCACTGCATGATGTGCTCTGGCGGTGCGTCCTTCCAGAGGGCGAAATCCGCTGGGTGACGCTTGCGGTCATTTATCTCGACCCTGGCCCCGGCCTTAAGCTCCTCCAGGCGGTTACCCGAGAGTTTGCCGTATTCTGGGAAGGCGCTGACATTAAAGTAGATTCCGTCCCCTTCTATGCGGTAGGCAAAACCCTGGTCCAGGAGGGATTGGGTAAAGTCGATCATTTCCTGAATGTGATCAGTGGCCTTGCAGACAATGGTGGGGTCCTTTATATTTAGGCGCGCTATGCTACTCATAAAGTCCTGGGCATAGTATTCCGCCAGTTCCCATGGGGTCTTCTGCTCCCGGCGGGCGCCGGCCAGCATCTTGTCTTCACCCTCGTCGGCGTCGGAAACCAAGTGGCCGACATCGGTTATGTTCATGACATGGTTGACCGAGTAGTCGTTGTATTCCAAGACCCGGCGCAGCAGGTCGGCAAAGACATAGGCGCGATAATTGCCAATATGGGCGTAGTCGTAAACGGTGGGACCGCAGACATACATTCCCACCTGGCCTGGGATCAGGGGCACAAATTTTTCCTTGCTTCGGCTCAGAGTATTATAGAGCATGAGTTCCAATATTTACACCTCCCTGAACTTACATTATATGTCATGCCCCCGGCCTTGGCAACCCAGGATTATGCGCATGGCCCTGGCAGCGGCGGCGGAGAGGAGGCGAGGGGCCTGCTCAAAAGCCTCTTCCAGGGACATGGGGGCGTCGAGGATGGGGAGGACGGCGGTCACTCCCTCTTTATAGACCTCCTGGTAATCCCGGCCCAGCGTCCCACATAGGGCGATGACGGGGACTTTGGCCCTTCGGCATAGCTGGGCAACGCCAGAAATGGCCTTACCCATGGCGGACTGGGCGTCGATGCGCCCCTCGGCGGTAAAGGCTAGTCCTGCACCCTGCAAGTGCCGTGTAAAATCCACGGTTTCCAGCACCAGTTCAATGCCGGGACGGAGGTTAGTTCTTGCCACCAGGCTGAGACCCGCCGCTAGCCCGCCGGCTGCGCCACTGCCATGAAAGGTAGCGATGTCCTTGCCGTGGCCACAGCGGGCGACCTCAGCCAATCTGCCCAAGGCTTGCTCCAGGATTTCCACCATATTTTCATCTGCCCCCTTTTGGGGACCGTAAGTACGGGAAGCCCCCCGGGGTCCCAGGAGAGGATTGGTGACGTCGCAGGCTATATCCACCTGGACAGAGGCTAGGCGGGGGTCGAAACAAGAGATGTCAATGCTATCCAGATCCAAGAGTCCCTGGGCAGTGGCACTGATCTCTTTGCCCCCGTCATCCAGCAGCTTGGCACCCAGGGCTGCCAGTACTCCGGCCCCGCCATCATTGGTGGCGCTGCCCCCCAGGCCGAGGACAATCCTTTGGCACCCCCGATCCAGGGCGGCGCTGATTAGTTGGCCTGTCCCCATGGAACTAGT
>DAIOXA010000170.1:562-4459 GCA_036758185.1 Bacillota bacterium | reverse complement strand
GAGGCACAAAGTCTTGGGGAATGCGCAGTTCCTCTAGGAGTTCCTTACCCTCCGGCGCCTCCAGACACATCTTAAAGGAACCCAGGTAACAGCTGCCCAGCCCCAGGGAGTGAGCAGCCACAGCCATATTTTCCACAGCATTGGCGCAGTCGGCGGGGGCGTAGCCTGCACCCTTCTCTCCTGAGAGAATGATGGCCATGGGGGCGCCTCGGAAGATATCGAAATTGGGATTCTCTGCCAGCTGCCTTGCCCGCTCGTTCTCGGACTGAAGCAGAATCTTCTTATTCGCGGCAGACATCCTATCCAATAGAGTCCGATCAGTGACCACGGTAAAATGCCATGGCTGGCGATTCATGGCGGAAGGAGCGTATAGCCCGCATTCTACGATTGCTTCAACCTTCTCCTTCTCCACCGGAGTGGATTCATAGCTGCGGATGGATCTACGTCCTAAAATGGATTTAATAGTTTCGTTCACCTTACATACCACCTTTCACTGATATTATACAGCAAATTGGCCGCCATAATTAAGGTGCATGGGGTATAATTATGTGTCAATGCATCGAACCGGATCCTACCTGGGACGTATTAACTAGTAGAAGGGGGGAGAGTCCTGGACGATTCAACACTTATTCAACGCTGTCAGATGGGCCAAGTCATGATGATGGATGTTCTCATTGATAGATACAAGGATCCCCTCTACAATTTCTGCCTGCATCTATGTAAGGCTAGAGGTGCAGCAGATGATCTCTTTCAGGACACCTGGGTCCGAGTGCTAGCCAACATCCGGAGCTTCGACCTCGAGCGTCCCTTCAAGACCTGGCTCTTTACCATCGCCGCCAACCTGTATAAGGATAGGTGGCGAAGGCATAAGCGCTGGTTGGGCATTCTCGCACCCCGGGAATCTCATCCTGGGGAAGAACAAATAGCTGCACTGGCAGCGGATATTCCTGCTCCCTGCCAGGCCCTCATGAATCACGAGGAGGCGGTGGAGCTTCACAATAGCCTAGAAAGATTAGGGAATAACCTGCGGATTCCGATAATATTGTTCTATCTTCAGGAGCTAAGTATCCAAGAAATAGCCGAGGTGCTAAATATCCCTCCGGGTACAGTGAAGTCCAGGCTACATAGCGCCCGGGGCAAGCTCAAAACCATGTTGGAGGTGGAGTGATGAAAAAGGACCTGGAAGAACTCTTGTATGCCTATGGCAGGGCAACCCAAGTTCCGCCTCCGGAGGAGCTAGTTGAACAAACCAAAGGCAGGTTGAGGCGGCCTGCATGGAGAAAATGGCTGGTTTTAGCCGCCATCCTAGTCCTATTCCTCCTCTATACCCCTTTGGTGGTGTTGCTTACAATACCCATGCCCCTCCCCCAGCTACTACTGTCTGTCAGTTGCGCTGTGACCTTTTACAATGCCCTCATCATCGTCATGTGGCTGACTCGAGAAAAAATAGGTAAGTTCTTTAAGGAGGCAAGATAAAATTGTTAGACTTTAACAGCTTTACATTTATCGTAACGCTCTTAAATTTACTCATACTCATCATCATCCCCGTTTTGGCAGGTGTCTTTGTCTGGCGAGATGCCAAGCGCAGGGGCATGAACCATCTGTTGTGGACTCTAGTAGCGACCTTCATCCCTTTTTTGCTAGGTCTTATTGCCTATCTCATCGTGGCGTCCCAGCACAAGCCGTTGCTGGAATGCCCTGGGTGCAGAACCAAGGTTGACCAAGAATTCCAGCTCTGTCCCCAGTGCGGCTACCAGCTGCAAGAATCCTGTCCTCAATGCCACAAGACCGTATCCCCCGACTGGAATCTCTGCCCCAGCTGTGGACAACAGTTGAAGTAGCAGTAGAAGTGCCCGTCTTGGATTGGAAACGACTCCAACCCAAGACGGGCGTTAATTTATTACCACCTGCGGCTTTTGTCGTCCCTACCCGATGGGGGCGGTTATGCTCCCTACAGGTCGGCAAAAATTTCTTGTATCGGCAGTTCTAGTCCATGGAACACAGAGGATACCACTATATCTTCGGCTTGGTAAGTGGTATATTTGTCAATTTCTCGCTCCGGGGTAAAGGAGTAGTATAGCACGCGTCTTTCTTCCGGATCCACAATCCAGTATTCAGAAACCCCACTTTTTAGGTAGAGCTGAAGCTTGGTGGATAGATCCTTGGCTTTGCTAGAAGGAGAAAGGACCTCAACGATTAATGTCGGAATGCCATGGTACTTACTATCTCGAATCTTGTCCTTATCACAGATTACTACAATATCCGGCTGGACAACATTGGGATCTTCTTCAAATTTGGTGGCAAAGCCAAAGAGACGCACATCCAAAGGTGAGGTCAGTGACTGGCAAGGCTTATCCTTAAAAAAATTGTAGAATCTCCCGGCAATCTCATTGACAACGACTTGGTGTGGGTAGCTGGGAGCAGCGAGGAGATATACCTCTCCACCGATCAGTTCGTAACGCTGGTCTGAGGACTCCACCAACGCCTCGTACTCTTGATAAGAAATCTTCCGGGTAGTCCGGTAATTCAAAGCCTCTTCATGGAGAATAGCAAAATCTGGTTCATAATACCGACTCAACCTCGCCACGGTCTTGCCGTTCTTTACAATAATGATATCTTCCTTATCCAAGAGGGCAAGGTATTTCCCAAAGGCGTTCTGCAAATCTGTGGAATTGACCCGCATAGTACCACCTCCTGCCACCAGCATAAACCAAAATAGCTATTACTGCAATACAATAATAGCTATTTTCCATATCTCCCTATTGGCAAACAGGTGCCTTATCACCACTGCAAAGCGACCCCTTGGGGTCGCTATAGGAGTAAAAATTACTTTTCAATTATTCGCTGGGAACACCGGCAGGTCGCAGTATTCCATGAACAACTCTGAGTTGCAGTCAGCTGTCTTTACCCTCCATAGGTCGTAGGTCTCACTGCCTCTATCCACCACATAATAGATGTATTCACCGCTGGGAGACCAACACATGGGAGCAGAGTATCTCAAGGGGTTGTCGGTCTCATAATCATTGACTACTGTGTATACTTTCTCCAATAGCACATTGATGATGCCGTCTCTGTCCACCAGCACCAAGTCCCAGTAGCCCTCCTGCCCCTCTCCCTGTGCTTCGTCCTTGATCAAGGTGAACTAAAGGGACCAAAGGAAAAAATCTCTTTGTGATAATAATCCCCCTCCTTTTTATCCTCTGGAATAGCGGTAACGGGTGATATATACTGATTTCTAGAGACATAGTTTTGGGGGCGTTTAGATGAAAAAGATTAAATGGCTGGTCATTACATGCTTAACCTTGGTAGCTTTAGTCACTTTCTGCCACTGGCAAAACAATGGGTTAGTTGTCACTGAGCTGGAGTTTTGCAATGAAAGAGTGCCCCGTGGGTTTCAGGGGTTTAGAATTGCCCAGGTCTCCGACCTGCACAACAAAGAAATTGGCCGGGGAAATGACCGCCTACTGGCAAAAATTAAGGATGCCCAACCAGATATTATTGTCATCACCGGGGATCTAATTGATAGCCGCAGAACTAAGATTGATGTGGCGGTAAGCTTTGTAGTGCGGGCGGCGGAAATCGCGCCGGTCTACTATGTATCCGGCAACCATGAGTACAATGTAGGGCAATACTCCCAGTTCAAAGAGCAGTTGCTGACAGCGGGGGCAATAGTCCTTGACAATTCCGGCGTCATCCTGGAACGGCAAGACCAACAAATCGTCCTCTTTGGTCTAGCCGACCCTGCCTTCATTGAATATGAGTATGAACACCTGGCCGACAACAGCAACGGAATGTTTGCCCAGAATTTGGCCGACCTCAGGGCTGAGTATCAGGGGATGTTCTCCATCCTCCTCTCCCACCGCCCGGAATGTATGAGCTTGTATGCATACCAAGATA
>DAIOXA010000170.1:0-552 GCA_036758185.1 Bacillota bacterium | reverse complement strand
CCTGGTCTTCACCGGCCATGCCCACGGCGGCCAGTTCCGCCTGCCCCTTATCGGGGGGCTGGTGGCCCCGGGCCAGGGACTCTTCCCCAAGTACACCAGTGGGATGCATGAGAAGGACGAGACCAGCATGGTGGCTAGCCGGGGCCTGGGAAACAGTATCATCCCCCTACGCCTCTTCAACCGGCCAGAGCTAGTGGTGGTGACCCTGGCAGCCAATGAGTAAAGAGATATCCCTATTTTGGCGATCTTTCAGACCACATATACTATGGGGATGCCCTTTAGCTTTTTCGCCAACTGCTCCCGCAAGAATGCCTCACCTTCGGCCCGCAGTTCTTTACGGTAGCAGTATTTGCCCCGGCCCCGTCCCGTCATCAGAGATTTTTCAAAGAGTTCCATGGCGTTGGGAAAGGCCTCGCGGTTGATGGCGCGATGCACATAACTATAAGTCATAAAGATAATCTCGATGAACATCTGCGCCCTTACCTGGGGGGAAATCTCGTCAACCAACTGATCAATTAGGGCGGAGTACAGCTCCTTCCAATTATCCACCAT
>DAIOXA010000169.1:0-4489 GCA_036758185.1 Bacillota bacterium | reverse complement strand
TTGGCCAGCAAGTGTGAGTTGCTGCTTGCCTATGCCATCGGCGTGGCCCAGCCAGTTTCCATCAGCGTTGAGACCTTCGGAACGGGTAAGGCGCCTAACGCCAGAATCGAAGAACTTATTGCCCAGCATTTTGACCTCAGCACCGGGGGAATCATTCGCGATCTCAATCTGCGCCGCCCCCTCTACCGCCAAGTTGCCGCATATGGCCACTTGGGGCGCACCGATCTGGACCTGCCCTGGGAGCAGACCAATAAGGCAGAAATACTGCGCCAAGCAGCAGGACTGGAGGACTAAAATTAGGGCTCGACTAAATGATCGGGCCTTGAAAATTCTAGGGTTGGTCATATAGGACTTTGACCCCCCTAGCTTGAAGCTCTTTAATAACAAGCATTGCCGGTGAACCCGGGGAGAGGTCCAGGGGGTTCCACCGGATATCAGCTCCATTGTCAGAAGGGGGGATATGTCAGTGTCCTTGGGAGGGGTTATGTAATAATGGAAGGAAGCTGTAAGAACAATTTCCAGATTTCTCAAGGGTACTTTGCCTTGGTCCCCATATATATAGAGTGCGGGGGTGAAGGACATGGATACTCTTCTATGGATACTGGCCCTGTTTGGACTTTGGCAGTTGACTAACACGCTTTGGCGCTGGTTACTCTCCTTCCGGTTTGTCCCTCCCCAGGTTAGTTTGTTGTTCCTGGTCAAGAACAATCAGGATAGTGTAGAAGGCCTGTTCCGTCAACTGGCTCTGGACTGTTACTTCATGGGGCATTACGCGGTTCCGGGCCAGGTGCTGGTTGTTGACCTGGGTTCCCAAGACCAGACAATGGCGATTATGCGTCGGCTGGCTGGGGAAATCACTTTCCTTCACCTCCGCACCATCGCTGAAAATGAGGTGGGCGAAGTACTGGAAGAGTTTCGCCAGGGTGTCTTGGTCGTGGATCTGCGGGTGCTTTCTGCAAGAAAAGCCCTGCAGTCGGCTCGGCATTTCCTGGCAAAAATGGCCCCATCCAAAGTGCAAGGGCAAACTACCCATCAGCTGGATGCCTAAACCGGTTAACCACCGGTTTTTGTTGTCTGCGGGTGATGGCATCGAAGGGTGACGTTTTCTAAGGGCGCTCTTTGCGGGGGCAGGGTGCAATGTGGACCCTGCTCCTTTTGTATGCTCTTCCCTCTACCGCTATACTGGACTCCCCGGAAAGCGGTCGGCAGGGAGGTGGCATTGGATGGATGATCTATTGGCCTATGCTCCCTTGGTTCGGGCAATGGTCAGGCGCTACCAGGGCCCAGGCTTGGAAGGGGAAGATTTGGCCCAGGAGGCCTGGCTGGCTTTGCTTATTGCCCAGCGGGATTACCGCCCCTATTTGGGGACGCCTCGTCAGGCCTTTTACAAGAGTAGGGTGCGGGCAGCCCTGGCAGATTGCTTGCGCAATTATCGCCGGGATGCCCTGTGCTGGCGCTGGAACGGCCCGGTGGAATTATTTGCCAAGAGCAGCGAGGAGCTGGGGGATGAAATTGGGCATTTGTTGTTGGGCCTTTCTGTCCGGCAACGTCAGGTCTTGGCGATGTACTATGGTAAAGACCTGCCCCTAAGGGAAATTGCCCGCCGCTTGGGTCTATCCCTCACCGCCGTTCATACCCACAAACAGCGGGGGCTGGCAGCCCTTAGGCGGCTGTCTTGTAGTATAAAATGATCGCCCCTCCCACCTAATAGGGTGAAGGGAGGTGACAGTGTTGCCTGTGGACAGAATTGCTCTTAATTCTCGTCTGTCTGTTCGCTACCAAACAGGGGTGAATGAAGACGACGAGCCTATTTACAGCACCCGAGCCCTGGCCAATGTCAAGGCCGACAGCAGCGATGAGGCACTGTGGGCAGTTGCCACTGCCATTAGCGACCTGCAAAAGTATGCTGCAGCCGAGGTGCGCCGGATAGATAATTCGGTGCTGACCCAGGCTTAGGCCCAAGGTATTATGGTGAGGGAGGTGATGCGTGTGAACAGAACCCTGCAATTGGTGTTTTTAAATATGGCGGGAAGCAGGGTAACCTTGAACATCCCGGAGCCCTTGGATGAACTGGACTCTACTGCGGTGGAGCAAGCCATGGATCAGATTATTGCCGCCGATGTCATCATGACATCTGGCGGCGTCCTGACCAGTAAAGTCAGGGCCGTGGTAGTTTCCAGGGATGAAGAACCCATCATCGAGTTTTAGGCGCTGCTTGCAGGGCGGGGAAAACCCCGCCCGTTTTGCGTTCGCCGGACTCTCCTGGAAGCTCGATTCGACTCCACCATCAATAGCCAAAAGGACTCGAACGCTTGTAGTTCGAGTCCTTTTGGCCTTGGCCGCGCTAAAAATAATAGACAAGCAGTTACTTGTATGGATAGAGATGGATGTCACTGGTAGAGTATTGCGATTCCTCTAGGCTATGGACCTATCCCCATGATCAGTGTATACTTAGCAGGGTAGCTTCTGCCAGCGGCTATACTCATATATCAATGGCCAGTCAAGCAGGCGGAATCCATTGCTCCGGCAGGATCCAATGAACTAGCTAGCTGAGCAGATAATCTATAATCCCTGATATCTAATAATAAAAGAAGGTGTGGTATGGCTAGCCTATCTCGGTCTGAAATCCTCCATAATATTAAGTTCAACACTCTCAACGGCATCTTTGCGATCATGGGCATGAACCTGGTCACGCCTTTTATCAGTGTATGGGCAATGGGGATGGGTGCTACCAACTTGCAAATCGGCCTAATTTCGTCGTTGCCACCGTTAATAGGCCTTGTTGCCATGCTGCCAGGTGCTTTTTTTGTTGACCGCCTTGCCAGCAAACGCAACATTACTGGAGCCTTTATTTTTTTCCATAGGCTGTTTTTTGTCCTGCTAGCCTTGACACCACTGCTCCCTGCCCATCATGTCTGGTATTTGGTAATTATGAATGGGCTTATGAACTTTCCCGGTTCAATTGCCAACGTGGCATGGCAGTCCTTTATTGCAGGGGCAATCCCTGCCCAAGAAAGGGCCCATGCCTTTGCCCAGCGCCACCGACTGTCATCCTTGTGCGGGTTGGCGGTAACATTCTTGGCGGGACAGATTTTCCGGGTTGTGCCTGGGGATAGGCTCAATACAATGTACCAGATCTTTTTCCTGGTGGCCTTTGTCTTTGCTCTGACAGAAGTTTGGTCCCATATGCAAATGCGGGAAATTGTTTCTCCAGAAACTAAAGGGTCTAAGCTTGGCGTGCTACGAACCTTCCAGGCAATTTTCTCGGAGAGGACGTTTATTGTTTTCTGCGCCTGCTCTCTGGTATTTCACTTTGGTTGGCAGATGGCCTGGCCTCTTTTTAGCATTTATCAAGTTAGAATCCTAGGCGCCAACGAGACCTGGATCTCAATAATCAGTGTCGTCAATGGCCTTGGCGCCTTTATTTCTTACGGCTTTTGGCGGCGGATAATTGAAAAACGGGGCAACCACTTCGCCCTGGCTATAGCCGCCATGGGTGTATCTTCTTCTCCATTTTTTTATTCCATATCCTCTTCGCTCTATCAGCTACTTCTGGCAAATGCCCTGGTGGGAATAGCGGTGGCCGGCATCAACCTCACCTTGTTTAACGGCCTGCTGGATGCAGTTCCCGAGCAAAACAGAACAATTTTTATTGCCGCCTATACCATGTTGATAAATGTTTCGGCAGTAATCGCGCCAATGGTCGGAATCGCCATTTTGGATAGATGGAATATCGTCATTGCCCTGTTGGTGGCAGGAGGAGTGCGTCTGTTAGGGACCTGTACCTTTTTCCTGCGCAGCAAAAAAATCTCTAGGGTACCCGGCCAAGAAGCTGCCTAGATTGCCAGCCTTGGCCCTTGTCCGTTGGGTCCCGAAACTGTATACGCGGTCTGTAAGTATGGTTCTGTGAAAGGAAGACCCACAACGAATTTCAATGGGGCTGACCTGCGCGATTTTAGGCTCAGTCCGAATGTCCAGTGGGTACTTGGCATAGAACATGCCTCTGCTGCAGCCATATATTGTAGCAAGGGAATTTTTCGTGGAGGGATTGTGCTTGCAGAAAATACCCACACCCGTGTTTGCAGATAAGTTGGCAGCTATGCGTTCGGTCTGCCTGGAGGGCCTGGGGCGGGTCAGTGAGATTTTTTTGACCGACGGCAAGCGGGTTCATGACCCCCGGCGCAATCGCGCTCTGCTGGAAGCTATGGCTCGACACTATGCCGTAGATCTGGTGGCATTGCGCCAGCATTGCAGCCAGTTGCTCTACGCCCGCAACTATATGCCCATTCCCTTCAGTTCAGAAATGGTTTTGGTTCCCCTGGCCCTGGGACAGTGCGGGGAGAGGACGGGCTATATTAATTTACTCGCTGTTGAGGCCGTCCATTGCCATGGCCGGGGCAGCCGGGTGGAAGTGAAGACAGGAGCTGTTGTGGATTGCGCCCTGTCTAGGGCCAGCGTGCGTAATCGCCTGCTGCGGGCTCAGCTGGTC
>DAIOXA010000168.1:0-4533 GCA_036758185.1 Bacillota bacterium | reverse complement strand
TGAGGGCAAGATCAGCTCTGAGGAAGCCATTGCTCTCTTGCGCAAATTATAAGTAGTTGAGGGGGGACAGGTATGTCTGATGAGCAAAAGACAATTCTGGATATGCTTAGCCAGGGCAAGATCACTGTCGAAGAAGCCCAGCGCCTCCTGGAGGCTATAGGTAAGGAACATGATGAGGCCCGGGAACCCCAATACCGCCAGGCGGAGCCCCGGTCGATAATGGATGACATCGCCGATACCATTCGCTCGGGCCTGTCCAATATTAACTTTAACTTTGGCGATTCCGGCAGAATCGTCTTGGAGGAGCAACATTCCGGGCGCTTTACTGTCGAAGAAGCTGAACTGGAGTTGGATGTCCGCAACGGCAGCATCCGCATTGAGTCTTGGGAGCGGGATGAATATCGCCTGGATGTAATTAAAAAGATTCGTGCCGGCACCCGGGAACAGGCCGAGGACTTGATTTCTCGCTATCGCTTTGCAGACTTTGACGGCCGCAAACTCCGGGCCGGAGACCAGGAATGCCGGGGTTTAGGAAATCGTGTCAGTGTTTCCTTGCGTCTGATGTTGCCCCGCAACCATACTTATCGAGGTATCGTATATAGCAAAAACGGGTCGGTGGAAGTGGGCGGCATCGATACCAGTGGTTTCGAAGTAAAGACCATGAACGGTTCGGTGCGTCTGAACAAGGTAAGTGGTGATCGACTACTAACCCGAACCGTCAATGGCAGTTTGCGCCTGGAAGGCGGGTTGGGCCAAGTCGAGGCCAAGACCACCAATGGTAGCATAACTCTACTCAACATGGCCGAGGATAGTGATGTGCGCCTGGAGACAGTCAACGGCCGCATCTTGGTGCAATTGCCGGCCCGGGACGATATAGGCGTCGAACTCAGCGCTCGAACCACTGCGGGCAGTGTGCGCCTGGAGCATCCCAGCCTTGATATAAAATTGGATGCCCGACGGATGACTGGCGGTCGCAGTGTCGAGGCAAAGTCAGATAACTGGGGGAGGGCAGGGCACAAAGTAGTGCTGCACCTGCGTTCCGTCAACGGCAGCATTACCATTAAAGAACTGGATTGAGGAGGTAAGTCTTGTGGATAAACTCATTGATCTCTTGGTTACACCCGCCTTTGGCATTGTGCTGGCTGGCTTAGTGCTCCTGGCAATGATACTTCATCACCTTCGCCAGCGCGCCCTGATTCGCACCGGACTGATAAAGAAGCCCGCTGCTCGGGTATGGCGCATTGATTATGAGACGCTGCGCAGCGGCCTTTGGCTGGCTGCTTTGGGCGGAGTTATCGCTGCAGCCCTGTATTACCAGATTAAGTTCTGGATAGCTTTTTGGCTGTTGGTAGCCCTCATGGGCGTCGGTCAAGTGCTGGCTAGCCTTGTGGGTCGGGAGCGTTGGTCCAAAAGTCGGATTCGTCGCTACCACTAGCTGGAGGGATTAGTAACATGGATAGTGAACATGTCTTTACCTGTGCCGGCCGTCCCCAGCTCAAGGTGGATGTGCGGAATGGTTACCTCTTTGTCCGGGGTTGGGACGGCGCCGAAGTGCGCATAAGCGGCGCCGAGAATACTCAATTACGACAACGGGGCGACAAAGTCATCGTTGAAGGCGGCGCCCCCTGTAACTTGACAGTTTACTTGCCCAGAGCCAGCGATGTGTACATCGACGGAACCGATCTGGACATCGACATGGGCGGCCTCAACGGTGAAGGAATCATCGATGTCACCGGCGGTCGGATTAAGGTTGAGGATTGGCAAGGGGAATTGGAAGTTGACGCTACCACCTGCAATATTCAATGCTTCCAATGCCTAGGTGACGTCAATGTCGATACCAGCGCAGGTAGTGTGGCCTTTACATCCTGCCAGGGCAATTTGTGGGCAGACACCGGCGCCGGCGCCGTCAAGGCAGAGAATTGCATTGGCTCCCTGGAGGCAGACACCAGCGGCGGCGATGTAATCCTCCATCAGTTCCGGGGACCAGTGCACATTGATACCGGCCGCGGCAATGTGGAGTTAAAGGGTATCTTGGGACGCAATGTCTATGTAGACTGCGGCGCCGGCAACATCGAGGCCGTCCTGCCCAGTGTCAACCTCGGGCGCTGGCAGCTCAGTAGCGGTACCGGTTATATTTCTTTGGCGGCGCCGGAGGACGTCTCTGCTCGCTTTGAATTTAAGGGGCCACACCTGGATCTAAGTCAGCTGGGCCTGACCCAAGGCGCCCAAGACCGGGGTCAAGTGTCAGGAATCCTCAATTCAGGCCAGGGGCAAGTAACGGTCACTAGTTCCCGGGGTTCGATTTTTGCCCGCCAGATTGCCACCGCTATTCTCTTCAACGCCGTACCGGAAGTAGAGAATGAAATCGATGAGGAGTCCCTAAAGATCCTGACTATGTTGGAGAAGGGCGCTATTACCACAGCCGAGGCAGAACAACTATTGGATGCCCTAAGAGGTGAGGAGGATTGCCATGAAGGATGAGCGTATGCAGATACTGGAAATGATTGCCCAGGGAAAAATTACCCCGGAGCAAGGGGCAGATCTCCTCAGCGCCCTGGAGACAGAAGCTGTTGTTTCGGGGCCTGCCCGTTGGCTGTATGTCCGGGTTTCAGAACCCGAATATGATAAGGTGCACGTCAACATCAGAATTCCCGTGAGCTGGGCAAGCAAAGTGCTGAAGTTTATAAAGGGATTTTCCCGGGATGTTGAAATCGATATGGAAGAAATCTACCTGGCAATCCAAACAGGAGAGCCCGGTCAAATCATCCAGGTGGATACCGACGAGGGGCAACGCATTGAAATCTGGCTGGAGGTGTAGAGATGGCCGAACGCCTTAAGATTCTAGAAATGGTTAGAGACGGTAAGGTCAGTCCCCAGCAAGCTGTAGAACTCTTGGGCGCCATTGAGGGCGCTAGCGGGCATGCTCCATCCATTGTCGATAACTTTGTGGAAATCCACAGTGACCAGGCCTCCCCCCGGCGTCTACGGATTGTCACAACCTCTGATAAGGGAACTACCTCATTTGAAATTCCCCTGGGCATCATTAAGTTTATTAACGGACTCTTCCCCAATAGCTTTAAGCTCACCGTTAACAATAAATCTCTATCCCGAGAGCAATTGATGGACAGAATATACTCTGGGACCCCAGGGGTAATTTATCGTGAGGAGAGGGACAGGGGCGGGCAGGTAACCATTGAATTGGTATGACCATCACCTCTTTAAAAAAATAGCCCTCAGCCGAGGGCAGACTGTTGGCGTGTATGCCAGCAGTCTTTTTTTGGCCCCGCCGGGGCCTATTTACATTTTGCTCAGGTAAAGGGCTCTTTCTTAATGGGCGGCTTTTTTCTCTGTTCCAGCTGAGCGAAAAATTCGGGGTACTGGGTCCTGGACATGGAGGCGGAGCTACTGGACGCCGCTGCCCTCGGGATAACTGGCGTTGGCGAAGGGGACGGCTGCTCGGGCGCCGGGGTGGGCGGAGGGAAGTCAGAGTGAGTAGCGGGTTGCGCTGATGTCAGGAAAATGTCTGCATCCATTTCGGCGCCATTGCCGACGTATTCCATGAGGCTGGTGAAGAGCCACGGTCCTACTTCGTCCAGGCCAGGGGGTAGCTGGACTGCCACCGCCGGTGTAAAGAGACGGGCGCCCAGGGCGAGTTTAATATTATACCGGGACTTGGGGAAGGCCATGGAGTCAGGAAGATAGGTGAGTCCAAGGCCGCGTTTTAGGTTGGCGACAATTTTGTTGGCCAGGGGCTTGCTGCGAAAAGATGCGCCCAGGTAGCTGACATTGGGGGCGTCCCCCCCCATTTCCAGGGCAATGATAAGGTCTCCGGCCGGGACCTTGCCGCCGTCATAATATATGATTTGCGCTCCGGCGGCAGAGCATAAGGAGAGAAATAGATCCACCGTTGGCGGCAGTCCCTGCTTAAAGGTGCCGGGTCCCAGCACTGTAACGCAGATCCGCTTGCTGGCCAGGGGGCTGTCTAAAAAAACGACCTTGTCCTTCCACACACCCACATAGCTTTCCAGGGCAGGCCCCGGGATGTACAGATTGCCCTCCTGGTAGATTCCATTTAACTCCAACAACTTTGCTCTTCTATATAGCTTTAGTTCCATTTTTGTCCCCCCGTGAATTAAGCTTGGTATATCCTATGCATTTGACCTGGATAATGTAATAAAGAAAAGACCGCCGAAGCGGTCTGTTGCTCTATGGTTTTTGAATGAACATCTGGGTCACAACAATTCCCGAGGGGGTGTTGTCGACGATGCCGATACCCACATGGGTGTATTGGGGAGTCAGCAGGTTTGCCCTGTGATTGGTGCTATTCATCAGGCGCAGGTGGGAAACTTGGACGCTGCCCGCCTTGGAAAGGTTTTCGCCGCCCCGCAGGAAGCTGATGTTGTTGGCCCGGAACATGTCAAAGGCAGAGCCATAGGTGGGGGACTGGTGGGCAAAGTACTTGTTATCTACGATGTCTTGGCTCTTCATTCTGGCCAGCCTGGTCAAACGCATGTCGGCCTGGAGGGGGTTGAG
>DAIOXA010000167.1:3303-4536 GCA_036758185.1 Bacillota bacterium | reverse complement strand
CCCCGAGGCGATTTCGGTGGTTATTACGCATTCCGGCTGGGGATCGATGCCGCCGAAGTACTTGGCGGCGGGTAGGGGAATGCTGTTTTTCAGGGATTCAGATACCTGTTTGTATTTAAAGGGTCCGATCTGAGCATTCTGAGGTAAGCGCTTGCGCCAGATCCACCCCTTACGCCGGGGCCGGTAGCTTTCCAGATCCTGCAGGAGTTCTTCGATATTGAGTTTTTCGTTGATCTTGAGATCCTGCCAGCTCAGCTTGTACTTGAGGCCATAACTTGCCCGCCACCAGTTCCAAACCTGCCTCCCGATAGGGCTTACCGGAAACTTCCGCCGCCTTGAGCACAACGTTGCCGGCGCCCTTGCCCAGAAGGCCCAGTTCCTGGCACCTTTCCACAATGGCCTTGGCCTCCAGGCTACTAAAGCCCATCCTGAGCAGGACCGAGCGTTCGATAGCCGGAGATGTGTGGGTCTGGGCCAGCTTGGCCAAGGGATCGACCACCTGATCCAGGAGCTCCCAGAACCGCTGGTTTAACTGATCACTGCTAAGACCGGCCAAGTGCTTACGCCGCTCTTGAAAATCATCTTTGCGTTCCATTATTTCCCTCCTTGGACTATTGAATCTATGAATTCTGGCGTACAGCGGCAGTCTTCTGCCAGGAAGCTGATGTCCTCCGGCGTCAGACTTTCCCCGTCTAGCTGGGCCAAGGCGTTCTTGATGTACGAGCGCCTCAGGCTATCCATGTCCAGATCAATAACATTGATCTGGCTGGGATTCCGGGGCAAAATTATGGATTTGCCCGGCACGCTCTCGGCGGGGTTGCCGGTACTGATCTCGATGCCATTCTCCCGGGCAAAGCTGAGCTGGGCGGTGACATGCTTGCCGGCGCCGGTGTATTCAGTTTCCTGAACCACCAGGACCTGATCCCGATCCAATTCCCGGGCCAGGGCCATGGCCGCCGCCAGGGAGACGTTGCCCGCCGGTCCCCGCTCTAGGCCTTCCAATTGGGCCAGGAGTTCGGTGACATAGAAGGCTTCGCCCTGGGTGACGGTGACATAGCGGTCCATATAGCGCAGGGGACGGGCGGCGTTCTTGGGCACATCGGCCCGATCCGGCCAAGTGGCAAAGGGAACGCCAAAACCGGTATGACCGGTGGTAAAGGACTTGCGGTTAAAGTCGTTGTCGCTGGCCATGTGCAGGCCCTTGAGGTCGACGCTGGCCCCCACCACAGTTGC
>DAIOXA010000167.1:3029-3293 GCA_036758185.1 Bacillota bacterium | reverse complement strand
GTCCGCCTTGCGCAGGCCCCGGGCGGTGCCGGTGAGGTTGCCGCCGCCGGCATGAGTTATGACCACCATATCTGGCTTGACCTGGTATTTCTTATCCAATTGCTGGACGATTTCCCAGCCCAGGGTTTCAACCCCGGCGATGGCAAAGGGGGTGTACAGCGATGAGTTGAAAAAGCCCGTCTCCTCCAAGGTGCGTAAGAAAACATAGAACAGTTCTGGCCCCACCGAGAGCTGGAGGACCTCGGCGCCGTAGGTTTCACAGGC
>DAIOXA010000167.1:1479-3000 GCA_036758185.1 Bacillota bacterium | reverse complement strand
TTCTTCTATCTCAGGCTGGTAGACGCCGCGGCTGTCAAAGGCTTCCTGGATGATAATGCACTTGAGGCCCCGCATGGCGGCCTGGGAGGCCACGGCAGCGCCGTAATTGCCGCTGGTGGCGGCCACCACACCCTGGAAACCATGCTTGGCGGCATGGTAGACAGAGAGGGCGGCCCTGCGGGCCTTAAAGCTACCGGAGGGGTTGGCGGCTTCGTCTTTGAGGAAGATCCGGGCTCCCTTGCCCGGCGCCGCTGCCTGGCGCACCAGGGCGGTTATGTTTTTAAGCTCGTACAGGGGGGTATTGCCGACGCCGGTCTCGCGCTGGACAGCCACCACTTCCTCAAGGCTGTAACCAGCTTCCGTCATCATGGCCTGATAATCGAAGGCCAGACGTCCCCGGGAAAATTGGGCATAGTCCATGCCCACGGCATGCTTCATTATCTCATTGCTGCGGGCCATTACTGCTTTATAGCTGTTTTCAGGCACGTGAGCCGCCTCCCTTCAAGAGTTCCCTGACCCGGGGTCCAATCTCCAGGAGTTCCGGTACGGCCTGGCCAAAGTTATGGCTGTAGCTGGGCAGAACTTTCACCAATTCTCCTTCCAGCAGGCGGCGGCTGAGGGTCCTTATTTGGGTAGTCTCACCCATACGGGCTTCCCTGGTGAGAAAGCCCCTGGCCAGAAGGATCAGGGGAACCTGGCCAGTATCGGCGGGAACCTGAGGCGCCCGCTCTCCCGGCGCTAGAATCTGCTGACGAATTTGCACCCAAGTGCCGGCAGGCACTGTGTTCTTAGACATGGAATCCCTCCTACTTCTTGATTAAACTCTTGATATCTGCCAACATGGCTGCTGGTACAGGCAGCTCGGTCATATTCTTAAGTCCAGGGGTAGAGTTGATGACATTGGGAATCGAGTTGACTGCCAGGGCGATGGTACCAATACCGCCGGGAATTTCCGGCTGAATCGCCAACTTGATATTTGGCTCGCCATTAATCTCGATGAAGTCTCCCGTCCCTACACCTTCGTTCTCGGGACGAACCTGTTGGGGATGGACCAGGGTAATAACAGTCTTGCCGTCCTTGATGCCGTAGGCGATGTGGCGGCAGCCGGCAACCATGCCGGGCTCTACCTTGACATGGGGGGTTTCTCTATACTTCTTGGCAATGATGGGTTCTTTGGTCTGGCGGATTTCATCCAGCTTCCAGCCCAAGGCGGCGGCGATCATTGCCATGGACTCGGGGAAGCCCACATGGCCGACGATATTGCCCGCCTCTACTCCGGCTGCAAACTCCTCAGGGGTGGCTCCTACGCCCTGGGTCTTCATGACAGTGGGACCAAAGGGTGAGAGGTCATTGATGCGAGAAGCTTTTATTTCCTTAATGTCAAAGCAGACGCCGGTCATGGCTACAATCAGCAGGTCCAGGACAAAGCCGGCGTTCTCCACCACCCAGTCGTACAGGGGGCGATGGTCCTCAAACTCCAGCGAGCACAGGCTGTGGGTGATGCCCTCAAAGGCGTCCCCC
>DAIOXA010000167.1:0-1469 GCA_036758185.1 Bacillota bacterium | reverse complement strand
AATCAGCAGGTCCAGGACAAAGCCGGGGTTGATGCCAGTGCCCAGGACGGTGACATTGTTCTCCAGGGCCAGCTTGTGGATCTTTTCGCCCAGTTTCGGCTCTTGCTGGCGGGGGAAGGCCATTTCTTCGGCGATACAGATGACATTCTTCTTGGCCTGGATGGCCTGAACCAGCTGGGGATAGACCTCCTTAGTAAAAGAACCTGTGGCAATGATAACTACATCGGCCGACGCTCTCAGGGCCTGGGCCGGATCATCGCCGATGACAGCCTGACTCTTCACTCCCAGAAGTTCTGCCATGGTCTTGCCCTGCTTGTTGGGGTCAGCATCGATGGTAGCTACGCTTTCCACCCCAATCTTGGTATCCAATAGTCTGGCAATACCGCCACCCATGGCGCCTAGGCCCCAATGAATAACTTTTACCTTCATAACCAACACTCCTTTTGCCATTATTATACTTAGGTTTCCCCCTCTTCTATTGCAAAAATCGTACCATATTATCCTTGGGCTTAACCCTGATAAAGAAGTAGCAAAACACCCCCTCTGCCAAAAAGCTGGCGGAGGGGGCGCAAGAATATTTGCGGTTACTTGCTCTTGCCCTTATTCTTGTTGCCGTTGTTGCCGTTGTTGCCCTTGTTGCCCTTGTTGTTGCCGTTGTTTTTCTTGTTGCCGTTATTACCCTTATTTCCGTTGTTACCTTTATTGCTATTGCCCTTGCCATTGTTGCCATTGTTGCCATTATCGTCCCCGCTGTCCTCATCCAAGGCTTCGTCTACTGCGGTTAGGGCAGTTTCTTCCTGAGTGTTACCTTCTTGGTCTTCAGGAGGTTCTTCCTCCCCTTCCTCATCCTCTACGGGGAGTTCGATCCCATGTTTTTCTGCCCAACGGGCCTGCTGGCGCCAGGCATTTTCAATGGCCCGATTCAAGCCATTATGACAGGACTCAGGGTTTCTGTCCCGAATCTGCTCCAAATGGCGAATCCGCCGCTGATACTTTTCCATTTTAGTGAGTTTGCCGGTGTCTTCGTCTTCATCATCCCCACCTGGCTCCGGGTCTTCGGCGGGATCTTCCTTAACCCGTTCCAGGGCTTCACCCAGGCTATTCAGGGCAGTCTCCAGTTGTGCCATGCCGGCTTCCGACAATTCCAAGTTCTCCAAGTCTTCTTCCTCATGGATGAGGCGGTCAAAGAGACCTTCAGCAGCGGCTTCCAGTTCCTGGACAGCCTCCTGGAGGATTGCCTTTTGCTTTTCGGTCATCTCTTCTTCATCTGCATACTTTGCTTCCAGAGCCAATAGCTCTGCTTCTCGTTTCTCCACCAAATCCGCCAGCACTTCGGTCTTGCGCTCTTCGTCAAAGGTAAACCAGACCTTGATGTTCTCGACAAACCGCTTCAGGAAATAGAAGGGGGAATCGGGGAGTAGACCGGGGTCCTCAGGGTCCTCAGGGTCCTCGGGGTCCTCGGGGTCCTC
>DAIOXA010000166.1:665-4553 GCA_036758185.1 Bacillota bacterium | reverse complement strand
GTTGTATTGCCCTATTCTTTTATGGAGAACCCATGCGCTGATTGGATTAGTGGCCCCTGGGATTACCGCGGGCCAATTTTTTTTGGGGGGAGAGTATGTATTCAATTCTTTGGTTTAGTAGCACAGGCAATATACATATCTTGCAGCCCGGCTCCTGGCGGATAAGCTAAAGGCAGGCGGTGCCCAGGTAGAGACAATCGAGATGACGGCTAAGAGAGATTGGCGACTCTTTCCCTGCCCCTGGTTCATAAGGGCTTCAAAGTGGACAAGTCGTCTTGCACCCTTTGCGGGGAATGTGCGAAATTTTGTCCGGTAAGCAATATCACAATGAATCAGTATCCCCGGTGGGGTAGGTCCTGCGAATTCTGTCTGCGCTGCTTGCACATATGTCCCCACTCTGCCATTGACTACTTGGGTACAATGAAAAAGCGACCCCAGTATTTTGCCCCTGGGATAACCCCTGGCTCCTTAAAGGACACCCATAGATCTTGAATAATTCCCTGACCCCTTCAAGATACTAAAGTCAGGAGGTGCAGAAATGCCATTACAACTTAGTCAAAAGGAAAAAATGTTGCTTCAGGATCAGATGAGCCAAGAAGAGATCTGTATCCAAAAGTACACGAGTTATGCTCAACAGGCCAATGATCCCCAACTAAAGCAGATGTTCAATACCTATGCCCAGCAAGAGCAAACCCACTATGACACCCTGAACCAAATTTCCCAGGGCAAGGTGCCCAACATGCAGCAAGGCCAGCAACAAGGTGGTCAATCCCAACAATCCGGGCAGCTGGCGGGTCAGCAGCCAAGCAATTTCCTGTGTAAGAGCAATGATCAACACCTATGCACTGACATGCTCTCTACAGAGAAATACGTGTCCGGTGCCTATGACACAGCTATCTTCGAATTCCAAGATCACAATGTCCGCGCGGCTCTCAATCACATTCAAAAGGAAGAACAGGGGCATGGTGAGGGTATTTTCAATTATATGAAGGAAAAGGGCTGGTACCAGCCCCAGTAAATTAACCGGGCTGTTGCCCGGTTAATTAAATTCATCCATCAATTTGCGATACTGCTGGATTAACTGAATCAATTCTCTGTGACTGCCACCCACATCGGGGTGGTGTTTTCTGACCAGGGTCCGGAAACGGGCCTTGATTTCCCCAAGGATGGCCTGGGGAGGCAAGCCCAAGTCTGTTAAGGCTAAGGGGTCTCTACTTGCCTCCAGCATACCCTGTTCCCAATTCCGCATCAGCTCATCTTCATGGCCAGGGTTTTTACCTCTGTTCATCCCTTTTAAGCATCCGCATAATGTCTTTAAAGGAGACGGCGGTGTCAAACTTCAACAGGCTGCCCTGGTAGATGCGGGCGCCAATCCTCAGGAAGAAGAAGGTGGAGATTAAGAGGATGACCGATGTGGCAATCAATTCCCAGAGGGGGACATTGGTCACGCCAATTCGCAACAACATTGTTGCCGGAGTAAAAATGGGAATGAAGCTGAGAACTCTGGCAAATATTCCATTGGGCGCCATTACAAGGGGTGCGGACAACATCAGGGGCAGCATGGGAATCATGATAACCAGGCCATGGGCTTGGCTGCCGCTTTCGGCGTCCTTCATGGTGGCGGCCATGGCGGCGAAGAGGGTGGCCAAGAGAAGATAGCCCAGGAGAAAGAAGGGCAAGGATTGAAGGACTAGGGAGTAATCCAGGCCGATTGCGCTCAAATCGACAAATCGGGAAGCAACAGCTACGCCTACGCCTAGCCAGATGCCAACTTGAATCAGCGTCAAGGCCCCAAAGGCCAGGACCTTTCCCGCCAGGAGTTCAGTGGCTGAGAGGGAGGAGAGGAGTATTTCAATGATTCGATTGCGTTTCTCCTTAATGACACTTTGCATGAGGACCTGCCCCGAGAAGAGTATGGCTATGAGTAATAGCATGCCCGTCAAGAGGGGGATGGCAAAGGCAAAGGGATCGTCTTTTTCACCACTGACAGAAAACATTTGCACCGAAGTGGGGGTGAGGATGGAAGCAAAGTCCTGGGGACTGATGCCCGAAACCTGGAGGCGGTATTGAGTAAAGGCGGGTTGCAGCATCTGCTCCAGTTCACCCCGGTTAAAGTCCATCAGATCCTTGACAAACATTCGCACGCCGCCGGTGTCCAAGGTCTCTTGAGTAATGTGGAGGAGGGCGTCGGCTTCCCCTGCTCCTATCTTCTCCTTGAGGTCCTCAACATCGCCTTGGACCACCTCCAGCGCAAATTTGGAATCTGCCAGCACATTTTCCAAAATGGGGGCCATTTGCCTGGTCTCATCCAAGACCCAGAGATCTTTGGCTTCGACACTGGTTCTGCCCATGATATAGCCGGGTAGAAAGCCTGCCACGGCCATGATGGCGGGAAGCAGGAAGGTAAAGATCAGGAAGGTTGGACTCTTGATATGTTTTCTGACTTCCCACTTGAACACTGAGTTGATATTTCCTCGCTTCATTATGGATCCCTCCTGCCTACGGTGGCGATAAAGATATCATGGAGGCTGGGCTTATCGATGGTGATACCCTTGATGGTGCAAAGCCCACTGATCTCTCGGATAAAGGCAGCGGGTTCGACCTTGGTATGTAGCTTTAGCTTAGCGGAACTTCCATTGACGGAGAGTTCTCGGGTGTACTCCAGGTTGCGCAGATATTCGATGAGACCATTTTCGGTGGTGAAGGAGATCTCCACGCTATTTTCCTCATGCTGATCGCGGATCTCTTCCAGAGTTCCATACAGAATCGGCTTGCCCTTGTCGATGAGAAAGATGCGGTCGCATAGCTCCTGAACCACATTCATCTGGTGGGCAGAGAGGAGCACTGTTATGCCCTCTTCCCGAAGCTGGAGGATCAGTTCCTTGAAAAGGTCTTGGTTGATGGGGTCCAGGCCCGAGAAGGGTTCATCCAGCACCACCAAGTCAGGTTGGTGCAAGATGGTGGCGATGAACTGGACCTTCTGCTGCATACCCTTGGACAGTTTCTCCAGCGTGTGATTGGCATAGGTTGAGAGATCCATGGCTTCCAGCCACTCACCGGCTCTTTTTTTGGCCTCGGCGGCAGCTACTCCCTTAAGGGTGCCCAGGTAGACCAGGGAATCCAGGACCTTGGCATCGTCATATAGCCCCCGCTCTTCGGGCAAGTAGCCAATGCGCATTTTATTCAGGGCGCTGGGGGCGCCGTCAAAGTAGAACTCCACTTCTCCAGCGCTCTTGGCCAGAATTCCTAGAATCATCCGGATGGCCGTGGTCTTGCCGGCGCCGTTGGGACCAAGGAACCCCATGATCTCATGCTTCCTAACTTCAAAGCTGATGTCTTTGACTGCGGCAAAGTCGCCATAATACCTGGTCAGGCCCTTTACCGCCAACATTGTCTGGGTCATACTTCTCCCCCTTTCAAACAGTTAATTCAAGTATATAGAATAATCAGGAAGGAGGCAAGGCTTTTACCTTTTTGTTACAATCAGCAGCAATTCATGGCAGGAGTTGGGAAGAGAATGTCGAAGTAAACAGCAGTTCCTGCACCAAGTCCCAGTGCAAGGAAGTCCTTTTTTTCGCCTTGGCAATAGTGTTAGTTGGGACGATTACTTCCACCTAGCGGTGGAAGCAGGGGGTGCTCTTATCAAATCTGTATTGAAGCTCTTCGACTACTTTAAAGAAGCTTTTGCCCTCAACCGGACCAATAAGGGCCTGTATGGACCGCAAATTGCCCTTGCCCTGGTGAAAATGGTCTTAATTGGCGGCTTTGGCTTCTGGGCTTATACCGTGGTAAATGGCGAAGGGTTCAGGCGCATGTTGATGTATGGCAGCGATCCCTGGGCAATCCTGCGTCTGGTCTTGGGGGCTGCGGGAATAGGCCTCCTTGCCC
>DAIOXA010000166.1:0-613 GCA_036758185.1 Bacillota bacterium | reverse complement strand
GTGGAGGCGGGATTGCACAACATGTACAAATCCGCCGTCCTGACCGGCTCTATCCAGCCCGGATCCTTCTGGGCTGGCGTCGCCAAGTTCTTTCTTCCCTTTGTCCTGGGAGACTTGGTCATTGCCCTGGCTGTCTTGCTCTTATCGCCAATTTGGGTGCTCCTGGGCCTGGTAACCCTTACCATTGGTTTCTCGGTGGGCGCTATTGCCCTGGGCGTTCTCCTCATGTTTTGGAAGGTTTCCCTGGTCTGGAACCAGCGGGGAATTTTCGAAGCTGCCAAGGACAGCTTTCGCTTTGCCTGGCGCAACTTTGTGGCGGTAACGACCCTGTACTTAATCCGCCAGGCCTTCGCCAATCCCTTTGCTGGCGGCGGAGGTGGAGGCAATCCGGGAGCTACATATAGTGTTCCGGGCGGAGAAATTCAGCCTCCTGTGTGGATCAATCCTGAGTCCATCCACAATATCCTGCGCATGGCCATTGCCATAGCCACTCCGGCTTTGACAATCATTGTGGCAATATCCTCGCTGATTCAGATGATCTTTACAGTATTCTTCGCTCTGACCTTGTTTGTGACTTATAAGCACGGGTTTAGACCTGAAGAGGAGGTGAACC